>JAHWJO010000169.1 GCA_019348365.1 Armatimonadota bacterium
AGGCGGCGGATGTGGGAACGCAACCACTGCATCGCTGTCCATCGGCGCGGCGGGAACCTTCTCCGCTTTAGGAGCACTGGCGGATAAGACGGGCGATAGAAGCCTGATCGACTCCACTTATCAGAAGTTCAAAGGACTCTACAATGCCGAATTGGGCATCCGTGAAGGGGTCGGAGGATTCACGTCTGCATCCTCTCAACTCACGAAAGTTCAAGCCACTGGCGCGGCTCCCAATTCAAACGCCATCGCGCAGGTAACGGGAGAAGTTATTTCTTCCTTTCAGAATCTGGCGAAGAAGGCGAACGAGGCGGCTGAGAACATCAAAGGAGACAGCCCGGAAGCCCGCGCGCGAAGGGCGGAATTCCGGGGCATGGCGGATGAGTCTTCAAGCAAAGCCGCCTTGCTGGGTTTCCAGCAACGGACCTCTGCCGCGCAATTCACGGTCACAGATTTATCGATCAATGCCGGAATCGCAACAGGGGAGTTAAACAGAAGCCTATACGGTCGGTCTGCCGGGTTTGTACCCTCAACCTTCCAAAAGACAGGGGAAGCACTTGCGAAGGTGCAGCGGGAGGCGGAAGCAAACGCCAACCGTAGCGACCTTGATCCCAACTTCCGGCAGCAACAGAGGCTTGTAGCTGACCAGACACGGCAAGCACGCTTCGACCTGAACCAAAAAGAGTTCCTCATCAAGACCTTAGAGCCCTCCATGGTCTCCGGCGGCTTCACGGCCCGGCAGCGGGACTGGACGAATTACCACCTCTCCACCGGAGTCGGGGAGGGGCGCGCGGCGGGGCTTCTCGCATCGGACGTGGCCGCGGACCGGCGTCTCGTCGGCGTGGAGGAACGGACGCTGCAGTCCCTCATGGGCTCGCCCTATTCCGATCCGGCGATGATCGAGGCGCAGCGCGGCAAGCTGCACCTGGCACGGCGGAACCTGGCCATGGACGAACGCGCCCAGGCCTATCTCCCTTCGGACTTCGAGATCCGGCGGACCGAACGGACGATGGGGGTCATGGGCGCACGGGCGGGCTACCAATCCATGCTCGGGGGCGGCTCCGAGGCGTTCATCGGCCTGGCGACCGAAGAAGCCGGCCTGATGGATCGGATGGCCGGCAGCTTCCGGACGCGCGCCGGGATCGCCCGGAGACGGGGGGAGGCCGACGCCGCCGAAGGGTTCGAGGCCCAGGCGGAGGTCCTCGGCTTCTCGGCCCGATCCACCCGTCTCTCCTCGCGCATGCGGTACGCGCCCGAAGCGACGGAGAGCACCCGTATCGGGAAGCTCGAAACCGCCGTTGCGCTATCGGAGCGGGATCCGTTCACCGCGGGGATGGTGCCCGTCGGCGTACGCCGGGGGCTCCTCTCCGAGTACGGAAACCAGATCGGCAAGATCGACGCCCAGATCGCCGGCACGAAGGACCCCCGCGAACGGGAGGCCGTCGAAGCCGCTCTCTCCCCGGCCCGCAACGATCTCCTCCTCCGGATGCAGGAGCAGCGGAACCAGATCACTTACGGCGATATGGGGCACGCATTCGAGCTCATGGGCTCTACGCCCTCGGGGGGGAACGCCTTCGGGCGGCAGTCCCGATCCCTGCGAATGTACCAGCGCCTCAACCCCGGCGGCCTCCGGGTCTACGGCGGGAGCGGCGAGAACGCCGGCGGATCCGACCTCATGAACATGGCCCTCTCCTCCCCGCAGGGGATGTTCGGCGGAGGCGGCAACGCTCCATGGGGGCTCATCATCCAGCATCTCGCGTCCATCGATCGGAAGTCGGGCGGCACCGGCGGAGGGAAGAGCCTCGGCTTCAGCGGACCCACTCCGGACCAGGTGCAGCGCGCCCGCGGCAACGGCACCCTGGGTTACTGACCCTTCTCCATTGGATGTATCCAATCGATACGGACGGATGTCCTCCCCATGCATCACCAACCCCTGATCGAGATCCTCTACGCCAACCAGGCGCAGGTCCTCGGCCTCAACCGGCAGCAGAAGAAGAAGTTCGGGTTCGACGTGCCGACCCTCGCGGGCAAGGAGGCGGACCTTCAGCATCTCTTCATCGAAGGCATGACGGGCCAGCTCGCCCTCGCCCCCGTCGTCCGCTACCGGGACCTCGGCACGGCGAACGTCACACATGCGCCGGGGGATCAGGGAATCTGGCGGGAAACGATCCCGGAGCACCTCCACAAGAAGGTGCTCATCCAGCGGAAGACGGAGGCGAACTCGGTCTGGAACGCGGAGACCCAGGCCTCCTGGCTGCCGGTGGACAATCAGCCGTTCGTCATCGAGCTGTACTACGGCGCCAGCCCGGACCTCGGCGCGGAGCCGAAAGCCGGCATCGAGGACGTGTACCGCCGGGTGACCTGGTGCTCGGACTCTGCCGCGGGAGAGAACCGGTACCGGGTCACCTTCCCCTACGGGGAAGACCCTTACCTCGAAGTTTCGGCGGACCAGGGAGCGACCTGGAAAAACCTCGGCGGGATCCCCTGTCCCATGGATATGACGGAGCTCCGGACGAGTCGGAACATCCGACTCTCTCTCACCGTCTGGCCCCTGGACGGCGAGATACTGATCTGGCTCGGCCAGGGTCTCAACCGTTTCTCGAAGAAGGTGGCCGGCAGCTACAAGGCCGGGAAGCTGAAATTCGAGGGGAAGAATGCCTTCGCCGTGATCGGCTACGGAGATCTCCGGTTCGGAGGCGAGCTCTACTTCGATACCGACGGAAACCCTCGCGTGAAAGGCACCCTCCGGGTACCGAAAGAGCGCGGGCCGGAGGACATGGAGAGCATCGAGCCCGTCTTCCAGATCTCCGGCAAGAAGGCTGCCGGGCAGGAGTACACCGCGGCGCTCGGCACGGTGGACACCGTCGCGAAGACGTTCGACTACACCGTCACGATGTCCGCGCCGGCGATCTCCGAAGCCGAGCCGTACGCCGCAACGACGCCGACGATCTCCCACGTCGGCGGCTACTGGCCCCTCCTCTACGATCCTCCCGCCGATCCGGTCGTCTGGACGCCCCTCACCGGGATCCATCGGTACGACGAGGCTCTCAGCTGGAACCCGGGCACGCGCATGCTCAGCCGGCGCTTCACCGTCGTCCTCGATAATACGCGGTCGCAGAATCGGGCGCTCGGCGGCCTGATCGTCATCCGGATCCGGACGGGCTACGCCCACATGGCCGGGCAGCCCGGCTTCGACGCCCAGGGCCTCTGCAACGTCCCCCGCGGCTACGCCCTGGCGCGGGTGAACGTGAAGTGGAATTCCAACGGCGCGGAGTCGTATGCGACGATCGAGGCCGTGGACTTCAGCTACATCCTCATGGATCAAACGATCCCCGCGCGCATCTATCCGGCGAGAAACTGCATCTATGCGGTCCTGCATCACCTGCTGGAGATCGGAGGGATCGTCCCCGAGCTCGCCCAGCGGATCCCCAGCTGCACCCTCGGGCCGGACCCCACCGTCCTCTGGGACCCGGAGCACCCCGTCGGCGCGGCGTGCCCCCACACGAAGTTCGGCGCGCACCCCGGCTGGGAGATGCTGAACCCCCTCATGGCCTGTATCCAGGAGTGCATGGCGGCGGAGCATGCGACCTTCGGCGTCGATGCCTTCGGCCAGTTCGTCTTCCATCCCTTCGACCCGGACCTCCCGTACGCCCTGTACAAGATCTTCACGGAAGCGGGGACGGACGGGAATTACGATAAGATCGTCTCCCATGGGCTACACCAAGGGACGGAGGGGGGGCTCGTACGGCGCCGGAGCCTGGACCCGGTCTTCAACGCCGCCGAGCTGGGCGGGATCGATGAGGCGACGGGGGAGGTCATCGCGAGCGTCGAGGAGGACCTCGATTCCATCGCCGGCGATCCGGCGTTCCCGAACGCCCTCGGGTTCCGCCGGGCGCTCCGGGAGGCCTCCTCGATATTCAGCAATCAGGAGTTCATGGACGGGGTCCGCGAGAAGACGTTCAAGTGGGCTCGCCTGCCGGAAGAGCGGATCGATCCGCTGCCGGCGCACGGGCAGCCCGAGCTGCAGCCCTGGGACAGCATCGACGGCGGCCTGATGGTCATCGGCGCGCAGGAGCGCCGGGTGCTCGGGACGATCCCCTATCCCTACTTCCTCACCGACGTGGTCTCGACGATCCTCTCCCCCTCCATGGCCGCGCGCCTGGGCAGCCCCTACCAGTACTTGAGCACGATCTATGGCACTTGGACGGGCAGTTCTGAACCGCCCGGCACTATTTGAGGAGAAGCGATGAGTGACATAACCGAGGCTCGATTTCGACTCGTTTGCGCGTTGCTGCTGGCAGCACAGGAGAAGCGGAACGCCCGGCTCATGGGGGACCTGGCTCCTTTGTTCGACCGGCTCCGCTCCGAAAGCTTCTAAGCCATGCCGAAGCTCACCGTCACCTCGAACGGCCCCGCCTACTTCTGGCGGCAGGGCGTCGTCAGCCAAAACGGCAGCGCCGACATCGGCTGGACCGGCCTCTCCACCCCGAACGCCCTCCCCGGCGCCTCCATCGTCCCCGTCCTCACCCCCGGCGGCAACGTCGATAACGTCTACCCGTACGCCCCCGCCTCCTTCGGCCAGGTCACCAACCCCGACACCGGCCAGGAGGAGCACATGAAGTGCAAGGTCGATTACGTCTTCCGCAAGCACGAGATTACGGTGGGGATGGCGGGCTACGGCCCCCTGCCGGGCCGGTGGGTCGGCTTCGCGAGCACCCTCCTCGCCTTCCACAACTGGACGACGGGGGAGGTCGATTACACGACGAACTCGATCTACTGCGGGGAGCAGCGCGGCCCGGTGATCGCCGACGGGACCTGGAGTCCGCTCACCGGCGTGATGAACCTCGCGGGCTACCAGCGGACCGACGAAAACGGCGTCGCCACGATCTGGAGCCTCGAGGGTTTCTACCTCCAGTACTTCCACGAGGCGTGGCACGACGGCACCGAGCCCCTGCGGTACGAGGGGCGGCGGATGTTCGTCCGGCCCCGGCCCGATCACCCCTTCCTGCTCTACGAAGTCGTGATGGCCGTGAACCGGCACGAGATGCACCCCGGCGGGGGCGGCGCCACGGCCCCCTACCTCGTCGGCGAGGACCATTACTTCCGGTGGGGCTGGGCGGGCTCTCCCGCGCCGGCGGCGACCTCGATCACCTACGAGCAGCACGGCATCGTCCACTTCCAGGATGAGGCCGGCGTCCCGATCCCCGCCACCGTCAAGATCGGCCCCTACGAAGGGGTCACCGACACGCCCATCCCCTGCGTCCCGAACGGGAGCCTCGCAGCGGCCCGGCCCACGGAGACCCCCCAGGGCTTCCAGTGGCCGCTCCGCGACGCTCTCCTCTACCCGAGCGCGAGCGTTGCGGGACGCGAGCCGCGGATCATCCCGCCCCTGGCGCGCCGGGATTCCGGCCCCGGCACGGTCACCCCCGACTCCCGGCGGAAGTACGCGGCGAGCTACCCCTCCCGCGCCGGCGACACCCTGGAGGACGTGGCCCTCACGGAGCTCGACCCGCCGCTCAACCCCTACCTCCCGGACGTCGAGGACTTCACCGGCGGGGAGTGGGTGACCCTGCCGTACAAGGTGACCGCGACGGCGACGGACGGCTCGGGCCGGAAGGCGGAGGGCTGGCTCTGGATCCACGAGGAGGCGACGGAGGAAGTCACCCTGGTCTGGCCGGCCGACGCGCCGCCCGTCCGCCCGGGCGTGGACGCGGTCCGGGACCCCGCCGGGGAGACCCATCTGCTGCAGGTGACGGAGGCCGGCCTGACCCGCCACCGGAGCGCCGACCGGGGCGCGACGTGGGAGCAACTCCCGGCACTCGCCCTCGAAGGCATCGCCGGCGTGAGTGAAGCGGTCGCCCCGAGCCACACGCATCTCGCGGCGGTCGTCATGGAGGGCGGCGCTCTCGCGCTCTACGCCTCCCGAAACGGCGAGACGTTCGCCGAGCCCGAGACGATCCGGTCGAGCGGCGTCGCGGCGGCGGAGCTCCGGCGGGATCCGGACGGGGGCACCCTCCGGCTCTTCCTGGTCACCGATGCGGGCCAGGCCGAGCAGCTCGTGAAAGCCGGGCCGGAGGAGCCCTGGACGCCGGAACCCATGACGGGCCTGCCGACCCTGGCCCCCGAGCGGGGCGACACGCGGTTCGCCAATGGATCCTGGCACAAGGTCCACGCCCTGCCCGACGGCACGATCCGCCACTACCGGAGCGGGGACGGCGCCGCCTGGACGGAAAGCTCGACGGTGGCCGCGGGCGCCCGGCCCTTCCGGACGGCTCGCTCCTGTGCCTCTACTCGGACGGGGCGGGGCTCCTCGCGAAGGGCTCCCTCGACCGGGGCGCGACCTGGGGCGCCGCCGTTTCGGTGGATTCTACGGGCGGGGAGGCGGTGCCCTGTGCGGTCGGCACCGGTCAGAAAGTCCTCGTGGCCCATGCGCCGGCGGCGGGGGATCTCGCCTTCCGCCGGAGCTTCGACTTCGGGGAGAGCTTCGCCGCCGGATCCGCCGGCTGACACCCGATACACCCTACTTGATACTCTGCTTCCGGCCCGGCTCCCCTTTGGAGTCTGGGCCTCCTTATTTTCACCCCTACTTTTCGACTTAGAAGGGAGGCTCCCATGCCTCAGCGGTATCCCTCCAATCTCTTCACCCTGGCGGCATGGCTCCAGGATCACCAGGACTCCCTCGGGATCGTCGTCGGCGCGGCCTCCTGGGGATTCGCCTGCCTCTTCGGCGCGCCGGGCGGCAACCAGCTCGTCACCCTCGCCTTTTCCCTCATGGCCCTGAACGTCGGGACGGGCCTGCTGAAGGGCCTCTTCTGGCAGTCGCTCTGCGAGGAGATCGGCTGGCACGGCATGAAGCGCCGGGTCGCCATGGCGCTCTTCATCGCGTTCGGCCACCAGATCGACGTGATGCTCCCCACGCCCCCGATCGCCATGAGCGCCTTCGCCTTCATCGTCTCCGGGCAACTCGCCGTCTCCATCCTCTCCAACATCGCCGCCGCCGGCGTGATGATCCCCGCGTCCGTCCAGCAGCTCGTGGAGCGCCTCTTCCAGAACGCCGCCGAGGATGCCCTGGCGTCGCTGGGCCGGGCGGCCAAAGCGGCGGAAACGAAGGAAGTCTCCTCATGAAGATCGACCTGTATCGAGCACTCCACCTCCTCCGGATGAAGCCGAAGGACCGGAACGCGGAGCTGGCCCGGATCGCCGCCCGTGAAGCGGAGCGGGGCGCGCGGAAGCTCCTGAAAGAGAAGGGGAAGCGATGACCTACGTGAAGAAGTGGACCTCCGTCGAAGCTTACCTGAAAGACATGCCGCCGGCCGGGGGACGGCAGATCTCCGGGGTCGTGATTCACCACACATGGTCTCCCGATCACGCCACCTGGCGAGGGGACCGGAGCGCCGCCGGGATCATGCGCTACTGGCTCCAGCGGTCGAAGGAACTCGGCTACCGGAACCCGCTCGGCGCGCATTACATCGTCGCCCCGGACGGCGCGGTCTACCAGTGCTTCCCACACGCTCAAGTCCTGAACGCGAACTCAAACGGCCACGCGAACCGGACGACGATCAGCCTCGAGATCGTCGGCAACTTGGACGTGGGGAACGACACCCTCAAGAATCCCCAGAAGCATGGAGTGCTCGGCCTCACCGGGGTCCTCCTCTGCCGCTACGGCCTGACGGAGGCGCACGTCTCCTTTCACCGGGACTTCACCGACACGAAGAGCTGCCCCGGCACCGGGATTAAGAAGGATGTGTTCGTAGCCTATGCGCGCACGGCCCTCGCCTGGGCGCGGTCATTGATGGGCCGGTAGGGTTTTCGCGCGAAAAGTCGTACAATCTGAAAGGTGAACATGTGTTATCCGCCCCGGTCTGTGTCTACGCATGGATCGGGGCGGTTTTTTGCATCCGGAGGCCGGATTAAAGAAATTCGCAGAAATTTGATTCAGGTTTTTGCTGCCCGAGCGTACCAGTAGTAGAGCCCGCAAGTCCACCTCTCCCTGCAGAGCGGCGGCAGACGCCAGCCCTGGGGACCGGACGGCGGGCTCTATTTCTTCTTCAGCTTCCGGCTGCCGTCGATCCGGGTGAACGTCCGGACCCGGTTAGAATGGCCGGGGCGGCCTTTGGGGATCCGCCAGGTCATGGCGTTCGCTCCCTTCGCTATCCGGACCGTGTAGGTCGTATCCATGAGGGGGAAAGCGAGCCGGTTGCCCTTCAGCCGGAACTCGTGGCGAACGGCCTGCTTGATATCGGGGAAGTGGAAGTAGGCGGCGCCCTGGCCGGGCGCGCCGTTGCGGATCTCGACCTCCGTGCCGATGTCGGTCCGCCAGACGCCGTTCAACTGGCGCTGCAGCGGGGAGTAGACGGGGGACTTCGCCGTCGGCTTCGCTGGCTTCGCGGCCTTCGGGAGGGCCGGAGCAGGGGCGAGGAAGGCCAGGAGGGCCAGGAGGAGGGGATAGGCGAGGGTGCGTTTCATACCTTCCGGTTCGCCCTTCGACCGGTTTCCCCTCTTCGGTCGGTCATGGTCTGTGCTCGCGCATGGATCGAAGCCGCAGAAGCGCATTCCGTGCTGTCCAAAAAGAAAAGCTTTATACATCGAGCTGATACTCCAGCGCGAGCAACATCATCAAACTCCCTTGTAATGGGCGTTGAGCGTTGAGCGTTGAGTCAGCGGCGATCAATTTTGGGTGAATTTACAAACATCCCCGTGACATAACAGGCCGGTCCGTCGTTTTCAACGCTCAACGCTCAACGCTCAA
>JAHWJO010000642.1 GCA_019348365.1 Armatimonadota bacterium
ATGACTTCCGCCCCCCTTCTTTTTGACTTTCGACTTTTGACTTTCGACTTTACAAAGTGACCATCTCCCGCACCCGGTCGGCGATCTATGTGCCCGCCGAGGGGTCGTAATTGGAGAGGACTACCAGGATGTGGCCGGTCTTGGGATACACCTCCAGCGCGGATTCACCGAGGACCGTCGTCTCCCACTCGCCGGAACGGACCAGGCGAACGGGATGCCGCGCTCCGAACCCGCTGAATCCGTCCCGCACGATGTCGGCGCGGACGGCGGCGGGCATCCGCTCCTTGCCGTAATTCGTCTCGATGAACCGCTGGATGACGGCCCGGTCGCCGGTCTTCACCGCCTCCACGGTCAATGGAACGAATGGTGCATTGGCCGTCAAAGCGGTCGCGAACGGAAACCAGCTCCTTGCAGAAAAATACGTCACGGTTTTCATCAACGACGGCACTCTGAAGCCGCCCGTTGCCCCTACCCTCCTGCCGGAAAACGCCTGGCTGAAGCCGGGGGCGACGCAGAAGTTCCAACTCCGCCTGCCGGAGCCTCCGCCTGCGGAGAAGATGAGATGGCATCTGGAGCCGTCGGGGATCGGGACCCTCAGCGAATCCGGCCTGCTGACCGTCTCCTCCTCCATCCGGGAAACCACGCGGGGAAAAGTGACGCTGATCGTCGATTACGACAGAGAGAGGAGCCCGAGCGACCGGGAGATTCCGGCGAACCTTTTGGCCCTGTCGGTCGATTTTTACGTCGATCCGAAGGCGGGCGAGCCCGGCGCCACCCTCTTCTATACTCAGGTGAGCCCGGAGATGCTGACCGCCCTTCCGAGAGAACAGGTGCAGTTCAGCGCCCGGATGATCGTCCCGAAAGGACAGGCGATTCCGCCCCATATCTTCCGGTGGTCGCTGGACAACGCCGCTCTGGGCACGATCGATCCCGGCCGGGGGATTTTCAGATCGAGCCAGACGGAAGGCGCGGGGGGGCGGGTGGTGGCGCAGGCGATCTCGGAAGGCACGGGGCTGGGCCAGGGGTTCGCGCCGGTGCAGACCATCGAGACGGAACCCTGGCCGGAACCTGAACCGCTCCCTCAAGACCCCAATTGACGGTCCGCCAGACAATAGGATGTGGAGAGAGCTCTTTTTCTTCAGGGAAAGGGCTCTTTCCGTTTTGTAACGTCCCGTCGGCCCGGTTGGGGACTCCTGCCGCGCTCCCTTCCCTTGATTCGCCATGTGTCCTCTGGTACACTTTACTTTGCTGACCCTCAATTCATGAACAACAACGGGAACAGGGAGAGTGGGCCTTTCATAACGCCTGCAAGCTCCTCGTTGCGCGGTTTCCCCACCCTGTCCCCCGTTCCGCTATGAAGGAGCCATGCGTGGACCTCACCGAACTGGCCGATCGTGCAGAAGCGGCCATCCGGGAAGTTGAAACCGTCATCATCGGTAAGCGTGAAGTCATCCGTAACGTCCTCGTCTCCTTCCTCTGCAACGGCCATGTCCTCATCGAGGATATCCCCGGCGTGGGCAAGACGATGCTCGCGCGCACCTTTTCTCAAGTCCTCAACTGCTCCTTCCGCCGCATCCAGTTCACGCCCGACCTGCTCCCCGCCGACATCACCGGCACCTCGATCTATAACCAGAAGACGCAGGAGTTCGAGTTCCGGAGTGGCCCCGTCTTCGCCAATGTGGTCCTCGCCGACGAGATCAACCGCGCGACCCCGAAGACCCAGTCCGCCCTCCTCGAAGCCATGGAAGAGAGCCAGGTGACGGCGGACGGCCACACCTACGCCCTTCCCCGCCCCTTCTTCGTCTTCGCCACGGAGAACCAGATCGAGCTTCAGGGGACCTATCCCCTCCCCGAAGCCCAGCTCGACCGCTTCTGGATGCGACTCTCCATCGGGTACCCCTCCAAAACGGAGGAGATCACCATCCTCAACCTCCAGCGCGACCACCATCCCCTGCGCGATGTGAAGGTCGTCCTCAGCCTGGACGAGATCCACGCGATGCAGCGTCAGGTGAAAGAGGTCTACATCGCTCCGGCGCTTCAGGAGTACCTGGTGGAGATCGTCTCGGCGACCCGGCGGCACCCGCACGTCAGCCTGGGCGGAAGCCCGCGCGCGTCGCTCTGCCTCATGCACTCCTCCCGCGCGCTGGCGGCGGTCTCCGGGCGCGATTTCGTGCTGCCGGACGACATCAAAACCCTGACCCTGCCGGTGCTCGCCCACCGGATTCTCCTCAAGCCCGAAGCGCGGGTCCGGCGCTGGACCACGGAGACGGTGATCCGGGAGATCCTCAACGCCACGCCCGTGCCGCAGGTGGTGCCCCGGCCCGACGAAGCGACCCGTTCGACGAACCCCGGCGCGACCGCCTCGAACTACCGGCCCCAATCCGCGACGCTCCACCCGGAGTGATGACTACAGGGATTAGCGTGTAGGGGAGTCAGGGAGTTGCGCCCTCACCCCCGCGCTTCGCGCTGGCCCTCTCCCAATTCTGGGAGAGGGGA
>JAHWJO010000643.1 GCA_019348365.1 Armatimonadota bacterium
GGGAGTTGGGGAGTTGGGAAATTGGGGAGTTCCGTCCTGTTCATCTCAGGAAACGGAGCAGAATTTCGCCCTTCCCGACACCTGGGACATCAGTAACTCCCCAACTCCCCAATGACCCAACGACCTACAGCCCGTCGCCGCCGTCCACGGGAGGCAAGCCCAGCAGGGCGCGAGCTTCGTTGACCGTGAGCACCGCTTTCCCGCCCGCCAGCAGGCTCGCGGTCTGGGCGCGGCCCCACTCGTCCCGGCTGTCCAGCTCCCTGAAGCGGAACTCCGCTTCGGGTACGCCGAAATCCAGGCGGAGCATGCGGGTGAACATCCGTTCGATCATGGTCTGCTGCGGTTCCACCACCTGATACTTGAAGGTATCGTCCTCTCCCCGCGACGACGCTTCTCCCAGACGGCCATGCTGATTGATCCCCGCCTTGCTCATCGGCACGCGGAACGCCGAACCTTGCTCTCGGTGTTCAGTTGGCGGAACTTATTCCACTGCATGTCGGTCATCCGGCCCTGGATCGGCACCAGCTCGATTTCAGGCGCGGTTCCCCCGGCGTTCCCCGCCGCCTCCAGAACGAGGAAGCCGTGATGCTTGTTCGGCCCCTTGTGCGCCTCCTGAAGATACTCCCGCACCATCCGGGCCGTCTCCTCCGACAGTGTACCGCCCCGCACCAGCACCGCGTAGTCCGGGCAGAGGCCGTTCTGAAACATCGCGATATTGCTGTCCTTGCACGCGGCGTCCGCCAGCACGTCCTTCGCCACGGTGTAGGCCGGCGGCAGTCCGTAATGCCGGCTGTTGGGATTGGGAAGCTTCAGGTGCAGGATCTCGTGCGCGCCGTTCCGCCATGTCCCGCTCTTGCGCCGCTGCCGCCGCGCTTCCGCCGAAGGCGTGTAGGGATTGAACTCCACCGTCCGGCTTCCGCTCAACTGGAGATAGCCCCGGTCGTCCCGCAGCTTCCGCAGGTCCGTCGCGGGAGCCCACCAGAGCGCGTTCGGGCGGTCGTCCGGGTCCCGCGCGATCTCGATATAGCCGTTCCCCAGCAGGTTCAGGTCGATCACCACCTGCCGGAGCGTATCCATGAACGTTCCTTCCGGCGTCCACCCTTCAAAGCGAGACAGGAGGGCGGAGGGCGGGAAGAGGGGATGGTCCTCGTCCCCGGCGATTTCGTATCCCCGCCCGCACACCGTGCTCGCAATGGCGTTCACCGAAATGAAGATGTCCGGGTCTTCCTGATAGTAACGGCTGATCCCCCGCGCGTCGAAGGGAAGGGGATACGCGCCGTTCAGATCGGTTACGGGCTGGGAAGGAGGCTGAAGCGATTCCGGCCCGCCTCCGAGCCGTTTGCTCACCACCGTCATAAGGGGCTCCATAATCAGTCACAGGGCAAAGTGGCTCCACTCTACATGGAGAAGGGAGGAGATCCGATACCCGTTGAGGTCCGCTGTTCTCCGCTCCCATGATTCTTATGCGATTGGAACATCTGTTTGCCCACCCTGCCGGCAAAATATTTCGGCCATTCCTTCTTTATGACCGTTTCCAGTCGATACCCTGACCTTCTTCATCTGCTCCTTCACCTGCTTCTGGAAAATTCCGCTATTCTTGCAAAGAATCTCTTGACAGATAAAAATGGCATGATACAATCACTCTTGCGCCCGGGATAGGGAGCAGAAATCGGCTTCTATCCACCGCGAAAATCTCTCCTCCGACAGGCGGGTAAACTTGAAAATAATTTGATGCCGGGGAGAGAGATGAGTATAATAAATTTTGCCGCCGGACTGAGATCGGCCTATCGCCTGATGGAAAGTTCGGATCCCTCCTGAAAACTTTTCAAGATTTCGGAAGAAATTCGAAAAAACTGGAAGAAACCTTGGAAAAGGGGTTGACGGGGAGTGGGGAGGTACGTATAATAGATCTTGCCGCCGCGAGGGGGTGGACCTGAGAAAGCCCGGTAGAGAGGCGAAAAAGGCCGAAGCGCCGCTATTAAAACGCCTCTGGGAACAGGGAACCCGCCGCGAGGGAGCGAGGTCTAAAGAAAGGCCCACAAAAGGTCTGGAGAACGGCCCCGAAAAAGGCCGAACGGATCTCCTGGCGATCTAAAAAGATCCCCAAACGATCTAAAAAGATCTCCGAACGATCCAAACGGATCTCCGAACGATCTAAAAGAAGGCTCAAGCGTTTTTTTAGATCTTCAACTAGATCTCCAACAGATTTGAACCGATTTCTTAAAGACGGAACCGGACGGGCGTCCGAGATGTCTTTAAGAAAGGCCCCAAGAAACGGGGCGAGCAAGACAGATCAACAGTAAGATCCAGTAAGACGGTAATACAGTAAGACGAGGACCTTGACAACCGGAGAGAGCAGCAACATCTTGGCGGAGCGATCCGCTGAGGGATCCGGGATCTGCGAGACATCTTCAGAGGTGTTCTTAAGAGATCCTGAGATCAGGACAAGATGGAGCGAGCTCAAGTCAATTTCTGTTACTTAAAGTAA
>JAHWJO010000170.1 GCA_019348365.1 Armatimonadota bacterium
CCTGGCCGATGCAGAAGGCGTTCTTCAGGTGCGCCCCGCAGGCCAGCACCGGCTCCGAGAACTCAATAGCAAGCAGGATCGGCTGTGGCGCGTACCCGCGCGAGCGGCGGATCGGCATCTCCCGGCCCCCGGTGACCCGCACGACTGAATCATCACAGCGCGCCTCGATCTTCCGGTCATGGATCAGGAAGAGATCGGCGATGCGACCCAACCGGTCCAGCGCATCCCCGTCCCGATAGACGATGGGTTCGTCACTCACATTTCCGCTCGTCATCACGAGCGCGCGCGGCGCTCCGTCTCCATCGGCGAACGCTTCGAGGAGCAGATGGTGGAGCGGCGTGTAGGGCAGCATGACTCCCAGATAGCAGTTCCCCGGCGCAACAGCCTCCGCGATTTCCACTGGATCTTGTCCATAAGAGCGGAATTCCCCCATCCGGCGGCGCAGGAGGACGATAGGCCTCTGGGGGCTTGACAGCAGCCGTTCCTCCATTCCATTCACCTCGCAGAAGGCGCGTACGGTGTCAATATCCCGTGACATGAGGGCGAACGGCTTCTCCTCCCGGTGCTTGCGGGCGCGCAGGCACTCCACCGCCGCCTCGTTCCCGGCGTCGGCGGCGAGGTGGTACCCCCCCAGCCCCTTCACCGCGACAATCGCCCCTTCCCGCAGCTTCGCCGCCGCCCCGGCGACCGGGTCCATGACTTCCAGCCGTTGGCCCTCCGCATCGAGCAACGCCATGCGTGGTCCGCATTCCGGGCAGGCATTCGGCTGGGCGTGGTAGCGCCGATCCTCCGGGTCGTTGTACTCGGCCCGGCACGCCGCGCACATGGCGAACTCCGCCATCGTCGTGCGCTCCCGGTCGTAGGGAACCCCCTGGATGAGGGTGAAGCGCGGCCCGCAGTTCGTGCAGTTGATGAACGGATGCCGGTAGCGGCGATCCTCGGGGTGAAACAGTTCACGGAGGCAGTCCTCGCACGGGGCAACATCAGGCGGGACGGGCTGCGACTCGCCGGGAACGGAAAAGCTGTCCCGGATATTAAAACAGGAACCGCCCATCGGCTTCGTCTCCACGCTGGAAACCGTTTCGATCCGGGCAAGGGGCGGGGATTCGGCGGTGAGAGAGTGGAGAAAAGAATCGAGGGAGGTCGGCGGCCCCTCCACCTCGATCTCCACGTCCCCGGATCGGTTGAGCACCCATCCTGCAAGGCCGTGCCGGTCGGCGAGGCGTCGGACGAAGGGGCGGAATCCGACTCCCTGAACGGTGCCGCGCACTTCAATCCTTCTCCGCACGGTTCCTCTCACGCCGACGCACCCGTCAGAACGCCGACCCGAACCTCCCCCGCTTCCACCGCGATCGGCGCTACGATCAAGCCGGACGCGTCCGCGCCCAGGCGCCTCCCGCTCCGCAGGTCGAACCGGCAGCCGTGCCAGGGACATTCCAGCGTTTCCCCTTCCACCCGGCCCGCATCCAGTGGCTGCGAGTCCTCCGGGCAGGCGTTGAGGAAGCCGTAGAACTCTCCACCGATGTGGGCAATAAGAACCGGCTCGCCCTCCACTTGAACGCCCCGCACCTCGCCTTCGGGCACGTCCACCGAGTGCAGTGCGGTATGCCAGTCGAGCGTCGTATGTTCCGCCGGTTCCAGGGGACCGCTCCCCGGAGCAATAAGGCTCGTCAGCGGGATGAAACCGCCGGAGGACGGCGGAGCCGACTCGAGCGCTTCCATGCGGACGAAATCGGGCAGGCTGTCGCGGAGAGTCTGCTCGATGACGTGACTCAGCGTGGCCTCGGATCCCCGGCACCCCTGGCAGGCTCCCGAGAGCCGGACCTTCACCACCCCCGCGCGGGCCTCCGCCACTTCCAGCCGCCCTCCATGCGACTCGATGTAGGGCCGGACGAGATCCAGCACCGCGTCGGCCCGTTCGCGCTCGCCCCCTTCCCTCAAGTCGTACAGGTCGAGGAGCAGCCGGATGTCAGGCTCCTGGAGCGCGCGTGGATGGAGTCCGGCGATCTGCAACAGGTCCAGGAGGCGACGCAGTCCGGTACGATGGATGATATCCACGCATTGGAGGAGTTCAAACAGGCGCTCCTGTACCAGAGGGTCGGGGTGTTGCTCGAACATCTGGATCAATTCGTCTAACCGCTCCACCGCTGTCGGAGCGGCAGGCGGCATATCGCTTTCAGGTGGCATGATGAGCTTTCTCGTGTGTTGGGCAGGGTTTGCCCGCGTGGGCCGGGTCCTTGCACCAACAGTCGTCGGAGCATTCCCCGTGGCCCCGGTGGAGATAATCGGCGAATTCGTCGTGGAAGCTGCGCTCCCCCTCCGCCAGCCCACTCTCCGTGAGGCAGTAGCGAACTTCTTCCGCCCCGTCTTTCCCTGCATAACCGGCCGGCACGGCCTTTTCCGGCTCCTCCGGTTCGCCGGAGGAGCCCGCCCGTTCGAGGTAGCCCCCCTCTGCAAGGCGCGCCATCTCCCGCGCGATCACCGCCGCCTCCATCACCAGGAAGCGGGCGAGATCGGTCGGCGTCACCGCCGACGCCAGCCCTTCGCCGCGCATCCAGTAGAGCGCCTGGAGGATCTCGGACCGCCAGAAGAGGGCGTCCAGCGCCTCCGGACCGGTAGAATCGTCCGTCATACCCCACTCTCCACGGGACTAGGTGCGGCACCCTCCCGTTCTTCCAGTTTCCGCAGAATCACCCGGATCATCTCAACCGCCTTCGGTACGGCAAGCCGTACCGGTTCACTCAACTCGGTCGTCAGTTCCTCGGTTTCGCCGGGCTGGCAGCCGAGGATCCGCACGAATGGCGGCAGCGCCCCCACCGCGTGCGCCACCACCAGCGCCTGATCGGGAACCGCCCGGTGCATGTCGGTCGCCAGCTCGTGGCGGTTCCGCTCGGGGATCGCCTCCCCCAACGGCACGTCCGGCTCCAGCAGGTAGAGGGTGCCGGGGGCGCCGTTCCGTTCCACGGCATCCACAAGGATCAACGCCCGGTAGCCCTCCATCAGCTCGTGGACGACGCCCATCCCGCCGATCCCCGTCTCCATTGTCTTTATTATGTCCGGCAGATCCCCGGCGGAGTCCAAGGCGTGGATCACCGCTGGCCCGAACCCATCGTCGCCCCGCAGCACGTTGCCCACGCCCGCCACCAAGACGCGGCATTCGACCGAGCGATCCGTGCCAACCGTATCTGGACCCGCCTTCCCTTCAGAAGCGCTCATCGCCGGAGGATACATCTGCCTTTATGAATTCGCTTCCTGATGGAGCTCGCGCGGACGGTACTCTTTCCATCCGATCGTCTCCACGGGGGAGATCCCCTGCCCCATCGTCGCGATCAAAGTTTGAGCCACCCCATAGGCCAGATGAGCCAGGAGCAGTGCCAGCGCTCCTCCGACCCCCAGCGACAGCGCGAAGAGGCCCGGAGGGTCCAGCGCTGCCGCGCGGTTGAGCCAGCCCGCCAGCCCCAGGGCCAGTCCGGAAACAGCCCAGAGGATCAGCCCCCACGACAGCCCTTTCACCAGCGCTCCCCCGAACCCGTAATTTGCGCCGGGCACCGTTTGCCAGAACAACCCCAGGATCACGGGGAGAACGAACGCGCCGCCCAGCCAGAAAAGGATGTGCCCGATCCAGAACGCGACCGACTCCTCTCCGGAAAACATGCCTCCCAGCCACAGCGGGAGGGGGAGGGCCGACACCCCGACCAGTGGAACAAGATTCAGCAGGGCGAGTTCCAGCACCGTAGCGACCGCCCCTCCCAGCAGCAAAAAGACCACCGAGGGCGCATGCATCAGCGCTGAAGGTTTTGCCATGGGCCTGCCTCCTCTCCTTTATCGCCGCCCGCTATTCAATGAGCGAGGGCCAGGCTCCGGGCCAGCGCCCTCGCTTCATCGAGCAGCGGCTGGGCCTGCGGGCTTAACGCCTCGCCGGGAGTGGTGTCCGCCGGCTCCAGTTCGATGAGGCACACCTCCTCCGGGAGGGCATCGAAATAGCGGCTGACGATCAGCAGGTGATCGAGGTCGATGACGCCTCCCCCGGCCTCCCGGATACGCTCCTGTATCTCCTCCGCATCGGGCAGGGGCTCGTCCCACCGGCTCATGTAGATGCGCCCCGGCTCCCGGCCCCGCTCCACCCCCGCGATCAGGATGAGACGCGTGTAGGGCGGGTCCGCGTGCGCCAGATCCTGGGCTACGTAGAGCGCGCCGTAGCCCAGATCGGCCACCTCCACGCCCGGAGGCCACTCCTCCCGCGCCAGCGCGTCGGATGCCACCGCCCCGAATGACGCGTCGCGGAGCCACCGGTACCCCACCCCGCCGATCAGCGCCCGACACGCCGGAGCCGGGCGGAAAACTGGCTCCGCCTTCATACGATCCCGCACGCACAGGTGTTCACTTCCCGTGTGACGACGTGCGTGTCGCTATGGATATGCGTCGTGCACGGCATGCACGGGTCGAACGATCGGATGGCCCGGAAGATGTCGATGCCGGTGAACTCTTCGGGCTTATCGTACTCCTCCAGGATCGGCGTATTGACGACGGCCTCTTCGTAGGCTCCGCCGTGACCCCACGGGTCCTTCGGCGAGGCGTTGATGGTGGAGGGGGTGATGATCTGGTAGTCCACCAGCGCGCCCTTGTCCATCACCAGATGATGCGTCAGCCAGCCCCGGCCCGCTCCCCAAAAGCCAACCCCGATCCGCTCGTCCTGCGGGACTTCGTAGGGGGTGGCGGTCTTCGTCTTCCCCTGTTTCATCAGTTCGAAGGCGATATAGAGGTTATCGAGGGCGACGAGCTGGCAGTAGACGATATGGTAGGCCCGGTTCAGGTTGCGCTCGAAGGCGTTCCAGACTTCAGGGATCTTCCACTCCAGTTCCATCGGCGGGAGCAGCGTCTTCGGCGTGTGCATCTTCAGGCTGTGGCCCGTCGATTCCAGGAATCGGGTGTGGGGGAGCTTCTTCGCCGCTGCCGTGATCCACATGCGGGCGTAGGTCCCCGCCTCCATGACGTGCCGGTCCCAGCGCGGCGCGGTGTCCCAGGTGTAGCGCTCCTTCCAGCTTCGCTTCTGGGTGGGCTTGGGCTTGGTCTCTTTGTTCCACGGGTGATGCGGCGAGATCGGGTTGCCGGAAGGGTCGGTTTCGTAGCGGATCCCCTCGTTCTCCCAGCTTTCGTAGAAGGAGTGCTCGACGAACTCCTCCAGACCCATGTTGATGTGATGAAGGTTCGTCGTCACCAACTTTCCATCGATGACAATCCCCGGTGTGCCCCAGCGGCGCTCCCCCCATTCGGGGGCGCTCTCGTACGTGCCGTCGTAGTTGTAGGGGTCGTCCCAGATCCCGGAATCCATGAAGTTCATCGGGCGCGTCCCCACCTCTTTGTATTTGGGGTCGGCCTCATAGAAGAAGGCGGTGATCTCCTCCCAGATGAACACGCCCATCTTTGCAAAATCGATGGTGCGGATGATCCGGTTGTGAGTCTCGTTGAGTTCCCGGAGGGTGACGGTCGAGGACAGCCCCCCGGGAACCACCGTCTGCGGATGGGGGTACTTGCCGAAGAGGAGGGAATAGGCTTCCCGGGGGACTCGGGTCGCGTGGATCCCCTGGATGTAGAGTTTTCCCGTCAGCGGGTTGAACGCCTCCATGAGCTCGGCCATCGTCTTGAAGCCGTGGATGTCGGTGTAGCGGCATTCCGTCTTCTTCGCTTTTTCCCAGAGGGCGGGGTTCGTCCGCTCCACGACGATTTGGGAGTAATCCGGCCCCGCGAGGACGTAGAGATGCAGCGGGTTGTCGAGGCAGAAATCCAACCCCAACTGAATGTTCCGCAGGGCAAGCCCCATCGGGGGCGGGGTGATCCCGAACGCCATCTCGATAGCGAGCGACGATGCCACCGAATGCACTCCGCCGCAGACCCCGCACACGCGGCTGGAGATGAACATCGCATCGCGAGGATCGCGGCCCTTCAGGATGACTTCGTAGCCCCGGAAGAGGCTGGCGACGGAGTTCGCTTCGTACACCTTCCGCTTCTCCAGGTCCACCACCGAATGAAACGCCAGCGCTCCCGCGACCCGAGTCACCGGGTCCAAGCTCATCTCCTTGACGTGACCGTTGCGCTTGAGCAGTTCCTCCACCTGAGACCGGTCGATCTCGCGGGTCTGGTAGGCGTAGGGATCGGTCACGCCGCCTTTCAGGTACGGATTTCCCTGTTCGTCGAACTCGATGGGCAGGTTCTGAAAGCACATGGCTAGCGCTCCTCCAGCGGGGTGTCGAAGCCTTCGGCCTGGGGCGTGAGGCCGCGTCGCTGGGGAGTCCCCCGCTCTTTCGCGATCTTCGCCCGCTCATCGGGGAGCACCTGGTAATTCTCCCCGTAGGCCTCCTCGGCGGGGGTTTTGTAGCCGCTGCGATACTTCTCCACGTCCTTCTGGCGGCCGGGCTTCTCCGAGCGGTAATACTGGAGCTTGTTATAGAAGTACTCGATGACCTTGTGCGTGGTCGTGGTCTTGTCGTACTCCAGCGCCCAGCCGCTGGGGACATGATCGTGCCATCGGATCTCGCGGTTGCGGTCGAGTTGGGAGATCCGGCGCAGGGGCCGAACGAAGGAGCCGACCATCTTGGACATAAAAGTGGAAGCCTGGGATCCCGGCGGGGTTTTGTAGAAGGGGGTGAACTTGTCTGGGAAACCGGGCATGGTACAACCGATGCAGGGGCCGCCCGCGACCATGCAGCCCCCCATGTGGCCGACCGCGCCGCGTTCGGTAATGTTGCAGTTCACCACGGGCCCCCAGCAGCCCACTTCAACCAGGCACTCCTTGTCGCCGTACTCCTTGGCGAAGGTCCCCTCCTCGTACCAGCCGGCGCGGGGGCATTTTCGGTGCACCGTCTCCGAGAAGAGCCACGCCGGGCGGCCCAGCTCGTCGAACTCGGGGAGCGGGGCTTGCCCGTTCAGGAAGAGGAGGAGAAGCGCCACCGTTTCCGTGAAGTTATCGCCGAGGGGGGCGCAGCCGGGGACATTGATCACGGGAAGCCCGAACGCGCTGCGATACTCCTTGCCCAAAAAGTCCATCAGGCTCATCGAGCCGGTGGCGTTGCCGAACGCGGCGGGGATGCCGCCCCATGTCGCGCACGTGCCGATGGCGATGACGGCGGCGGCTCCCGGAGCCATTCGCCGCACCCATTCCGCCGTCGGGATGCGCCGCCGCTCTCCTTCGGGGGACCAGGTAGGGAGGGACCCTTCCGCCGCCCAAGGTTCCCCTTCTATCGTCAGGTTCTCGTCGGGGATCGAACCTTCGTAAACGACGACGTAGGGCGCATCCAGCTCGCCTTTCGCCGCCTTTTCCATCTCGTGGGTGAAATGATCGCCGGATTCGATGGCGGTGGCGTAATGGTGCAGTATCAGCACGGGCAGGCCGGGCATCGCGCCGGTCAACAACTCCTCCACCGAAGGCTCCGTCGCCCCGAGCGCGGAGATGGTGCAGCCGTCGCAGCTCATGCCGCTCAGCCAGAAGGCATAGACCTTATCGAGGGGTTCCAGAACGTCCCGTGGGTTGCTGTGAATCAGGCGCTCGTGCAGTTCCGCCATCGTGGCGCCGGCCACATTCCCGATCTGGTCGGGCATGGTGCGGCTGGTTTCGCCCTCCACGGGCTGATCCACCCGCCCTCGCGTCGGGATGGTCACCATCTGTTCGGGCATCGGAATCTTCCTTTCTAACGGCTCTAGCGGAGGAAGGGAAGCGCGGCGCCAAGATCGCGATTCGCTTTCTTCAAGCCTTGGTGGGTAACATTCAGGGCGGAAGCGGTCCGACCGAGCGTCGCCCGCAACGAGAGGGCATGCGTCCCGAGGGGTGAGGTCTCCTGTTCGATGGCGCGGACTCCCGTCGCGATCTTCTCTAATGTGACCTTGATGCTCGCCAGAACTTTATAGATGACGTACAGGCCCACAATAAGAACACCGAGGAACGCCCACAGCGTGAAGACCGACAGGAGGGCGAGGAGCAGCGTCATTATCGCCCTCCTCCGGAATCGAGGGAGAGCCGCTCCGCCTTTTCCGCGATGGAGTTTACCGTGGAGACGAGGTCGCATGCCGCCTGCCGGAACGGCTGCGCAGCCTCCGCCATCGGCTCCAGTCGCTCGACCGAAGCCGCGTTCCCGGCGAGGCCCCGCGCCGCCGTGCGGGTGAACTCAGCGAGGCGGTAGATATCGTTGAGCGCGCCGACCACGAGGAAGACCAGCTTCAGAATGACCAGCGTCAGGAGGAGCGCCCCGATCAGCCCGACCCACCAGACAATAACGATAGCGGTTTCCATATCTTACTCCAGCATATCCCTATCTCGCACCGGAAGAGAATTTTCTTCTCGTATGCATAGACCATTCGATTGGAGGCAGCTTATCAATGGTATTGTGTGAGGAGGTCCGCGCGCTCCTCCACCGACTCCGCCTGATCCCCCTGCACGGCACGGATGAGGCGATCCGTGGCTTCGGTCAACTCCGGCTCACCCGCAACACAATCCTCATGAAAGCGCTCCATCCGCTCGTTCAGCGGCTCGGTAGCATCCCGGGCCTGCTCCAGGCAGGCGCAGACGCCCCTCAAGCTCCCGGCGATGCGGAGCAGGTACACCCAGATGGTGACCAGGCTGATCGCCAGTGCCAGCACGAGTATCCCCGCATAGAGGAGAGTCAGGATGCCCAGCAGTCCCATCTCACTCCTCCTTTCCGTCCAGGGAGCGCAACCGGCGGTCCAGGCA
>JAHWJO010000171.1 GCA_019348365.1 Armatimonadota bacterium
GTCGGTCCACCGGGGCCGCACGGGGATCCAGAGGAACCGCCCGTTCTGGCTCGTCAGCCCCAATGATTCGGCGTACAGCTCCGCCAGGCGCGACTTCCCCGTGCCGGACGCGCCGGAGAGGATGACGAGTCCGCCCGTCTTCATCGAGATGTGAAGGTCGATGATCTCCTCGTTCGTGAAGTGGAACCGCCGCCCCGCGATGTAGCGCGTGATGTGATCGACCAGCTCCCATTCTGCCCGGAACGACGAGGGAACTTCCACCACGTCCTCAGTTTCCGGCGGGGCCACCGATTCGGCGGGGGCCGGTGCGACCGGAGTGACCGGAGCCGGGGGAGCGGGTCGGAGTTCCGGCTCCGGGGCCGGTCCCACCGTTCGCATCTTCCAGACCTGTTCCCGGCAGTCGTTGCGGATGATGAGGTGCCCGCCGAAATTCATCCAGCCGTCCGGGGGAAGGGTTTTCAAGGTGTCAATCGGAACGTAGCCGACGCCGCTCTCCTTCTTCCGGTAAGGGCCGAAGAGCCGGGTGCCGTCCGAGAGTCCGAGCTCCCATTCATCCCGCAGGATGCAGCGGTACCGCTCGTCCACCGTTTCCAGGGCTTCCATGTAGGTCTTCATGTCCGGGGCGACTTCCCGCACGCGGGGGCACCAGAACCATTCCCACCGCCCGACCCGCTCCTGCCGGATGTACCGGAAGGCTTCGATCCGGTCGGCCTCCAGATCGAACAGACGGTGATCCACCACGTTCAGCGGATCGGTCATCGGGGTCTCGAAGGTGTAGATAAGGTTGGCGGCCTCCCGGATCTGCAACAGGTCCGTGTTATCGGGAACGATAAGGTTCTTCCCCTGGGCATCGAGCACCAACGGCCCGAAGACCGCGTTGCGGTACGACAGCCCGAAGAACTCCGGCATCACGTCCTCGGCTTCCGTCATGGACGCGAACGGACGGATCTTCCTCCGCTCCGCGTTCGGGAGGAGGTCCAGCGGCAGGCAATAGGTGTAGATGAGATGCGCCGCCGCCTCCGGCTTGGATTCGACGGAGAGCAAAACGGCGGGGGTCAGCAGCTCCGAAGGGTTCAGCCAATCCCGCCCGTACATATCCCGGTTTAACCAATGGCGGCAGAGGATCAATCTGCCGGTGAGTTCGCGTCGGGCTCGCTCCTTCCTCAAATCCTGGGGCAGGGTATGGTCGTCGTAGTATCCCAGGGATTGCAGGTCCGGGGAATGGCAGACGACGTAATCAAAGTTCCTCTGATACATCTGGCGGACGGCTTCGCGCCCGGCCAGGATGTCCAGATCCATCTTAAGATCGCCCCGGGCGGTGACGCCCAGGTATCCGTCCGAACGGTCATCCAGGTTAAACCTCCCCAGAATGACCGATCCCGTAACAGCGCTCGGCATGTGATGCTCCTTTCAATCCTATCGAAGAGTTTTATTTTCATAAGCGATACCATCCCAGAGGATCAGCCGGTCGCGTGACACGGCTGCGCGGGGGTCCGGCCCCTTGCCGGACCATGAGAGGATGAGTAATTCAATTATCACACAAAGCTCCGTTCCTCACCATCTGTTTTCTGCGGGGCGAGGGGTTGTCCTATGCGGGATCGGTAGAAAACCTCTCCGGAGGGGACATAGAAGTTCTGCTATCTCATAGACACCCGAAGAGGCGACAGCGTTCAGTCTTCATCCATATTCCACGAGGAGATCATGTGGATTCTTTTCAGAACGAATCGGCAGAGGCCATGGGTATAAAGGAGAAGCGGAATTCGGCCCGAAAGCGGAGGGTGCTATGCTGATCGCCGCCTCCGTCCTGCTGCCGGTCCTGTTCACGATCTCCATCGGATTCCTGATCGAGCGCTTCCGGCAGATGGACACCCGCACCCTCTCCACGATCTCGATCTACGTTCTCACGCCCAGCCTCGTCTTCTACTCGCTGCTGACGACGCAGCTCACCCACCGCGACATTTTCCAGCTCATCCTCTTCCTGCCGCTGCTCACCTTCGGGCTCTGGGGCGTGACCCGGCTCTCCCTCGGGCTTCGCCGGGAACCCCCGGAGGAAGAAGGTCCGGCGATGCTCTGCACCCTGTTCATGAACGCGGGGAACTACGGCATCCCCATGTCCCGCAGCGCGTTCGGCGAAGCGGGGGTGGAGCACGGGGTCGTCTGGGTGATCGTGCAGAACTCGCTGCTGTTCCCTTTAGCGACCTACTACGCCGCGCGCGACCAGCACGGCAGCCTGAACGCGATCAAGGCCGTCTTCAAGCTCCCCGCGATCTGGGCCGTATTCCTTGCAGGACTCCTCCGATTGATGAACGTCACCCTGCCGGACGGGATTCTGGAGCCGATCCGGAGCATCGGGTACGCCATGATCCCCATCGCCCAGATCCTGCTGGGGGTGCAGCTCGCCAAAACGATGAAAGAGGCCCATCACGCGCGCGTGGACCGGATCGCGTGGGCGGTCGGTATCCGGCTCATCGCCGCGCCCCTGCTGGCGGTCCCCATCGCGGCGGCGCTCGGCGCGGAGGGGCTGACGTACAAGGTCCTCGTCCTGCTCGCCGGAACGCCCACCGCCGTCAACATCTCGATCCTGGCGATGGAATTCGACGCGCGCCCGCATTTCGTGGCATCAGTGGTCTTCTTCTCGACGGTGTTCAGCTTCCTGACGCTGAGCGTCACGCTCAGTCTGCTGGGGGTGGGGGCGAGATGATCCCCGTTCAGTGCTTCGCTTCCTCTTTGAACTCGATTTCGTCCCTCAGCTCGTCGAGGTAGATCGGGGGGGAGGACGATTCGGCGGAGAGTTCGTCGGAGAGGGTGTGCTTCCAGGAGGCCACTTCCACCCGAAGGCCCTGGCTCTTCAGCGATTTGACCGGTTCCAGGTAATCCCGGTCCCCGGCGACGAGCACGGCGGTATCGTAGGCGTGCTGCATGCCCAGAGTCAGCATTTTGGTGGCGATCCCGATATCCACGCCTTTCTCTTTCGGCACCGTTTCCTCATGGTTGCACTTGCTGCACCGGACGGTGGTCTTTCCCAACTCGTAGATCTGGACTTCCCAGCGCAGCCCTTCTCTCAGGTGGCGGTAAAAGTCGTTCTGGATTTCGGCTGCCGGATCATGGGCGGATGCGAAAAAGAACGTCTGCCAAATTTGCCCGTCACGGCCCAGGTAATTCTCGAATTTCTGCCAGTCGATCTTCCACCCGACCTCTTCCTGCCCGTGGTAGATGTTCGACTCGTCGATGAAACAGATGATCTTGCCCCGATCCTGATCCACTCTGCGCGTCCTCCGTTCGATGGGTCCAGCAATTCACCCCTATATGCCCCATCGTGAAGGAGAATAAACAGGAGCGGTACGAGGGCATGAGCGGGGGATTGCATCAACCGTAGGCAGCTTCCAGTACGGCCTTTGCATCAGATTCGGTCACGGGGCGGGGATTGCTCTTTGTGGAACCGGAGGGCATCGCGTCCCGCGCCACCCCCTCGAACATCTCCCGCTCAAGCCCGATCTCCTTCAAGCCTCCGGTCAGGCCCACGTTCCGCTGGATCTCCTCCACCCTGCGGATGAACGCCTCCGCCGTCGCTTCCTCCAATCCGCAGGCGGCGGCAAGTCGGGCCAGTCGGTCCCGCGCGGCCTCCTGGTTGTACCGGAGCACCGCCGGGAGCAGCAACCCGCAGACGAGGCCGTGATGGGCGTGCGTCCGGTACCCGACGGGATGCGCCAGCCCATGGACCAGACCCAGGCGGGCGTTGTTCAGCGTGATCCCGGCGGTCATGCTTCCCTGAGCCACCTGCTCTCGCGCTTCGCGGTCCGCTCCCTCGCGAACGGCCCGCTCCAGATGCGCTTCCAGCCGGCGGGTCGCATCCAGCGCCAGGGGGTCGGTGAGGGGACCCGCTCCGAGGGAGAGGTACGACTCGATGGCCTGAGTGAACGCATCGAAGCCCACCCGCGCCGTCAGCTCCGGCGGGCAGGAGACGGTCAGCTCCGGGTCCACCAGCGCGAGATCGGGGAGGAGCGCCAGACCCCGGAAGCTCGCCTTGACTTCTTTTTCCGCATTCGTGAAGACGACCGCCATCGCGCATTCGGACCCGGTGCCGGAGGTGGTGGGAACGCAGATCAGGCCGATTCTCTCGCGGGGCAGTTCCCGTCCCTCCAGCGCCTGGGCGGCGGTGAAGTCGGCTTTGACGAGCGCCGCCGCCGCCTTACCGGTATCCATCGCGCTTCCGCCTCCGATGGCGATGACCGCTTCCGCATCGTGGACCCGCGCGACTTCAACGGCGCGGTCGCACGATTCGACGGTCGGTTCCGGTTCGGCGGAAAAGACCTCCGCTACGATATTCTCCGCCGCCAGCCGCGTCACCAGCTCATCGAGTTGGCCGGATTCCCGGAAGGAGCGGCCTCCGGTCACGATGAGCACCCGACGGCCCAGCGCAGCGGCTTCCTTCGGGAGTTCGCTGAAGACGCCCCATCCGAACCGGATGCGAGACGGAGCGGTAAAGGTGTAAGGAGAGATCATGGGAGTTGGGAAATTGGGGAGTTGTGAGTTGGGAAATTGGGGAGTTGGGGAGGCAGGAAAGGTGTTGTGGATTCCGGCGATGACCTGCGTTCCGCCGATCTGAAGCGACGGATCTAATCCTCATTGGAAGCGCCGGGGGGCCTGCCGGGGCCGTCCTTAAAAAAGCCCGGAGGCGGATCGGGAGGCGGGTCCGGCGGCAGATCCGCTTCGGAAGCCGGAGCGTCCGATTCATCGGGTTCCTCAGCGTCGAAGAACCGGGTGCGCCGCTCGCGCGCCGGGTTGAGGAGCACGTCCTGGGGGAGGTCCATCCGGGCCAGCGCCTCCTGAAGCTGCGCCGAGATCTCCGAGAGGACTTCCCCGGTATTGATCTCCGTCCCCTTCTGGAGGAACTGCACCTGATGCTCCCACCCGCACCCCGGACAGACCGCCACCACTCCGTAGCGGGGGTTCTCCCCGAGCGGCAGGTCCCCCCGCCCACATTTCGGGCAGTGCGCTTCCAGAATCAGAGTGACGGAGAGTTTCAGCATGGGTTCTCAAATCAGCACACCGGGGTTTCGGGGGAGCCGCCCGGTCTGCACTCCGGACGATCACGTTCCTATAGTATTCGAGTTAAAGCCGTAAAACGCAAAGAGCGGGGGCTCCCCCCGCTCTTCATACGTTTGCACGCTCACCCGGTCAGATACTCAGGAGTCGTCCCCCGGATTCGGGGCGGATTCAGTCGCTTCGATTGCAATCAGGGCGATGTCATCGTGGAGATAGCCGGAAGCATAGTCGCGGGCCATCTCGTAAATCCGATTTAATTTCTTTGGAGGATTCTCTTCGATCATCTGCTTCAAAACGCGCTGGAGTCCGTCGATGCCCAGCATCTCGTCCCCGCTTCGGGCATCGGTCAGCCCATCGGTGTAGAGCAGCAGCAGGTCTCCCGGACTCAGCCGAATCTGCCGCTCCACGTAGGTCGCATCCGGATCCACGCCCAGCACCACCCCGGTCGTATCCAGCGCGATGGAAAATTCGTGCTCGGCCATGTAGTGCAGGGGACTCTCGTGGCCGGCGTTGGCGTAGCTCAGAATCCCCGTTTTCGGGTCGAGGAGGCCGTAGAAGAGGGTGATGAACATTCCCGGCTCGGTGTACCGGTAGAGCGCGGCGTTCAGCTTGCTCAGGAGCATCCCCGGCGAGGGTTCGTCCATCAACAGGCCCCGGAACATGTACTTGCCCATGGCGGTGTAGACCGCCGCTTTCAGTCCCTTGCCCGAAACGTCGGCGAGGAGGATGGCCGCCCGGCCATCGGGCAGCTCGATCACGTCGTAGAAGTCGCCGCCCACGCGGGCTTCGTCGAGGGCCGACTGGTACAGGTGCTCGATCCCGTAAGGGCCGATCTTTTCCGGCGGCGGACTCAACAGCTCGCGCTGCATCGTCTCCGCGATCCGCCGCTCCTTGTCGTAGCGCAGGGCGTTCCGGATGGCCGATGCCGCCATGGAAGAGAGGGTGGAGAGGAGCTGCTGGTCGTCCCGCGAGGTGAAGGCGCCTGCCCGGACGGAGTAGACCGCGATCATTCCAATCGCTTCCTCCCCCACGCGGAGCGGAACGCAGATCATGGAGCGAACATCGGCCTCCCGCGCCAGCTGGCCCAGGAGGGAGTCCGGATCGGCATGGAGATCGTCGAAGACGCGAAGGCCCTCTGCGATCACCTGGTTTCCGATGGAGTCTTCGCTGTCGAAGAATGCCCGGTTGGCTTGTTCCAGATCGACGCCGGCCCCCGCGCGCACTTCGAATTCCTGAAAATTCTTGTTGTAGAGGAAAAGCGTAAAATGGCTGGTGCCCATCGCGGCGCAGACCCAGTTCTCCACCGTGTCCATCACGCGCTCCAGGTTCAGCTCATAGGAGAGCGCCTGCGCGACCTGGAAGAGCATCTGCATGTCGGCGGCTCGCTCCGACTCCCGCCGAGAAACGTCCTGCGCTTTTTTATACAGGCGCGCGTTGTCAATGGCGATGGCCGCCTGGTAGGTGAAGGGAAGGAGATCGACCAGCTCCTCTTCCGTGATGGGAGGGCCGTCCTTCCAGTTGTCCACCGTGAGCACCCCCACGATCCGCCCTTTCGCCGCCAGCGGGAGCACGGCATGGGCGCGCACGTTCTCCACCTCGTCGCGTAGGTGTTCGCCGTAATCCTGGATGTACTGCTCCATGTCGTCCGAGAGATAGAACGGGAGTTCTTCACGAGCGACCTGCGCGATGGGCCGATTCGCGTTCAGAGGGAGGGTGAGGGCGGAGAGGTCTTTAAGGTTGCCCTCCCGATCCGTGCCCCATCGCCCCTGGATCACGTCCGTCTCCGGATCCACCAGATAGATCGAGCAGCGGTTGTAACCCAGCGCGCCGATGATGGCGTTTCGCACCATCAGCAGCACTTCGTCCACATCCAGGGTGCTGCTGATGGTGCGGGAGAGGTCGTGCAGCAGGTTGAGATGCTGAATGGTCCTTCGCTGCTCTTCCGTCAGCTTGCGGATCCGCATCCGCAGCCGGTGCTTCTCCACCTGCTCCCGGATCGCGGTGGTGAGGGGGACCGTCTGAACCGGCTTCCGAAAATAGCCGCTGGCCCCGGCGTTCAACGCCTCCTGAACCGTTTCGAAAGTGGCATCGCCGGTCGTCATGATGCATTCGGTCTCCGGCGATGCATCTTTGATGGCTCTTAATAGCTCCGTCCCGGTCATGTCCGGCAGGCGGATGTCGAGCAGGGCCACGGAGACCGAATGGTCCTGAACGGCTTTCAACGCCTGAGCGCCGGTTTCCGCCGTCAGCGCCGTGTAACCCTCCTGCTCTTCGAGAATGAACGAGAGGGTGATGAGCTGGTCGGGCTCATCGTCCACGATCAGAACGGTGGCAGGCTGCGCCGTCTCCAACGTCGCGTCGTCCGTATCTACATGAGGCGGAGTATCAATCATGAGGGTTAAAGGACCATATAACGGGAAGGGGAAGGGGAAGGGGACGGAACGTAGATTAGGGTCGATGGAGAGGCGGGTATCCCTACTGGATTCATGCCACATCGAACACGGGATCAGATGGACTTTTCACAAATCATCTGTGGGTTGAGCGGTACCCTGTCGCGGTTGAAGCGGTCCTCAGTCTGGCTTCCTACCGATAGCTCACATGGAAGAGAAGCCTGCGGGAAAGTCGGGTTCCTGAGAATTCACCGGGAGCGCCCATTTCACGATCAGGGGAAACGGCTATTCACCGATTCAGCCTGTCGATTCATTTGCTCTTTGGGGTTTCCTTCTTCTCCTCTCATTTATATCGATTCCATTCATTTCTGCAAAGGGGCGGGATTCAGTGGGGGGGAGGGGGAGCCGGGGAGTTCCCCAAACGCGTTGCCCGGCGCACCCGGTCCACGCTGTCCTGATCGAAGTCGTCCAGCTCGCCCGCACGCTCGTAATGGATTCCGGCATGCAGCTCGGAGCCGAGGGTGGTGTAGATATCCCCCAACAGGTAATGATACGTGGCGCGGAGGGGTTGCAGGGACACCGCTTTTTGAAGCGCCTCCGCGGCATCCTCCACCCGGCTCATCGCCAGGTAGCAGATCCCCAGACGCATGTAATAGTAGTCGTCGCGCGGAGCGCAGGAGACCGCCCCTTCCAGATGCTCCACTGCGCTAATAAGATCATCCAGATGGAGGAAGAGATTGCCGAGCCAGAAGCGGTAGTAGGCTTCATGGGGGGCGCAGCGGATCGCCTCGTGCCCTTCAAGGATGGCATCCTCGTACTTCTGGGCCTGGGAGTAGGCCTGCGCGAGCCGGAACCGGAAATGAGGGTTGTTCGGCTGGACCCGGACCGCGTGCCGGTACTGTCCGATGGCCGCCTTGAGCTTGCCGTAGGAGCGGTACACGTCTCCCAGCCCCAGCCGGGAATCCTGGTGGTTGGGATTACGGCGGAGGGCCGCCAGGTACTCCCTCATTGCGTGGGGGCTTTGACCCATGAGAAGGTAGGCATCGCCCAGCGTGGAGCGGTAATTCGGGTCCTTGCGCTGCTGCGCGGCGGTCCGGTACTGTTCCAGCGCGTCCTGCATGCGTCCCTCGTTGAGGAGCGCATCGGCAAATTTCAATCGCTCTTCGGGAGAGGGGTTCGGGTTGGCCTTGAATTTCGCTTCCAGTTCTTGAAACTGCATCGAAACGATTCCTGCGTCGGGTCACCTCCCGCCATGCGGGGGAGAGAGAATGCGGATTGGGGT
>JAHWJO010000172.1 GCA_019348365.1 Armatimonadota bacterium
CGACGCCCAGCGGCACCTCCGTTGCCAGGGAAGATGCGCTCCAGTCCTTCGTCCCACCGCCCGCGACCGTGGTGATGGTCCCCGACGGGCTGAGCCGGCGGACCCTCCGATGATCGGAATCCGCGATGAAGAGATTTCCTCTCGCGTCCAGGGCCACGTCGCGGGGTGCGTCGAGGACGGCCCGCGTCGCCGCTTCGTCGTCCCCGACGGGGTGCCTTCCCCCTGCAAAGGTGAGAAGGGTACCTTCCCGGACCTCCCTCACCCGGTCGTTGGCAGTGTCGGCAATGAGCAGGCTGCCGCTGGGGAGGGGCAGGAGGTCAGTGGGGTCATTCAGGTGCGCCGTGTGCGCGGGGAGGCCGTCGCCGTTATACCCCGCCGTTCCGGTCCCCGCCACCGTGCGAATCGTTCCGTCCGCTTTGCTGACGACTCTTATGCGATGATTCCAGTTGTCGGCGACGTACAGGCGGCCTTCGGCATCCACCTGGACCGCCGCGGGAAAGTTCATCGTCGCCGCGGTCGCGGGACCGCCGTCCCCCGAAAAGCTCCCTTTCGAGACCAGCCGGATGCCCTCATACGAATACCCGTTGGGACCCGAGCCTGCGACCGTCGCGATCTTCCCGTCCTTGTCGATCCTGCGGATGCGGTGATTTCCGGTGTCGGCGATGTACAGGCTGCCATCGGCGTCCACGGTGACTCCGTTCGGCGCGCTGAGCTGGGCCTGTGACGCCGGTCCCCCATCGCCGCTGAAGCCCCCGTAGGCCCGGTTCGGGCCGCTCAGATCCGTTGTCCCGGCGACCGTCGTGACGACCCCCTTCGTGTCGATCTTGCGGACCCGATGGTTGAAAGTGTCCGCCACGTACAGGTTGCCTACGGCATCAAAAGCGAGATCGCTCGGCGAAGAGAACCGGGCTATCGATGCGGGTCCGCCGTCCCCCAGATCGTTGGGTCCGGAACGGGAATCCGTCGTTCCCGCCACATGGAGGAAACGTCCGTCCGGGGCGAACCTCCAGAGGGTGGGGCCGTTGATGAGATAGAGGCTGGCGTCGGGCGCCGGCGCCAGCCCTTTCGGGCGGTTGCCCGCGAACTGCCCGACCCTCGGGAACGTCGTAATGATTCCTTCCGGGGTGATCCTGCGAATCCGGCTCTCTTTCTCCTCGGAGACGTAGAGGTTCCCGGCGGAATCCCGCGCCATGCTGGTCGGGCCGGACAAGATCGCATCGGCGACCGGCCCGCCGTCCCCGTTCCCGTTCAGCAGCCCTCCGGCGACGGTGAGGATCTTGCCGACGCCCGATTCTCCCGCCAAGGCCTTCTGCACGGCGACACTCAGAAGCGGCGAACGGACCTCCGGCGCAACGGTAACGGCCTGGAGCGTGGAGACGCGGATCGGCCCATCGGAAGGGTTGCCGGGGAGGGCGAGGGCGAAGGACACCTTGCCCCCGGCGAGCGCGCCCGCGCCCGCCTCCGCGCCGTTCAGCAGGAGTTTCACGACGGTCCCGTCGGGCACGTTCTCCGCTTCGACCTCCACCGGGACCGCGCTCGCATCGACGTTGGCGGGGAGCAGCACGTCGGGATCCGTTGCCGATCCCGTGGGGGCGGCGGGCATGACCTCGCCCATGACCCGAAGAATGCGGAGGGCGGGAGTCGGCAGCGGCGTCGCGCCTACGCTGACGGGCGCGGCGTCGAGGGTCTTCTCCCCCTCCAGCGCGACCGATGCTTCCAGCATGGACACCCTCATCGGGCCGCCGACCGGGCTGTCCGGGATACGGACGACGACGGTCGCCGCGCCCTGCGCGATCGGGGCGGATCCCGCCTCTTTTCCGTCAACGAAAACGCGCGCCACCGCGCCGTCGGGCACGTAGCCGGCGCGAACCTCCACCGCGACCGCGTTGAGGTTCGTGCGGGCGGGCAGAGTCATGTCGGGTTTCGTGCGGCTGCCGGAGGGCGTCGCGGGGGTCAGATCCCCGTTCACCTTCTGAAGGGAGAAAGAAGGTGGGGTGTCATTCCAGAGGACGTTCACGGCGTTCTCGTTCGGGCTCCCGCTGACGAGGTCCGGCTTGCCGTCCCGGTTCACGTCTTCGATCAGGAACGACTGGGAGTTGTGGCCCGAGGACAGCGAGGTCTCCGGCCCGAACGCGCCCCCCCCTCGGCCCGGCTTGAAGATGGCGAAACCGAAACCGAGGAGGAGCAGATCCTGGAGGCGATCCCCGTTCATGTCCCGGACGACCGCTTGATGAATAGAATATTCGCTGGTGAGGTTCTTCGCAGCATGAAATGTGCCATCCCCCCGTCCGGCGAACAGGTAAACGCCCCGGAACGAGGAGTCGGCGGCGACGAGGTCCGGTTTGCCGTCCCCGTTGTAATCCTCGATCTCGACCCCCCGGGCGGTGACGTTGGCCCTCGGACGCTCCTCGTCCCGGATCGGGAGGTCCACCCGATGGCGGAAGGTGCCGTCCCCGTTGCCGAGATGGAGGCACAGCAAGCCGGGCTGGCTCAGCTCTCCCTGGCTGGCGACGATCAGATCCGCGTGGGAGTCCCCGTTCAAGTCCCCGGCGCGAACGTAGTTGGGAAGGGCGCCCGTCGCCAGCTCGGTCCGGGGCTGGAGCGTGCCGTCCCCATTCCCCATCAAGAGGTTCAGGAGAGAGTTGGAGCGGCTCGTGACGGCAACGTCGGTTTTCCCGTCCTTGTTGAAATCCTCAATCGCCAGGGAACTCGGGTAAGGGCTAAGCGCGTAGGACAGAGGAGGGCCGAATCCCCCCTTCCCATCGGCCAGGAGGACGAGAAGAGTCCCTTCAACGGGCGGCCTGCCGAACTCGCTTTCCGCGTGTCGGATGCAGAGGAGGTCGCTGTGGCCGTCGCCGTTCATATCGGCCAGCACCGTCGGTCCGTTCACCTCGCCGACCGCCAGGTTCTGAGCTGAGGCGAAAAGGCCGCTCCCCCGGTTCGCCAGCCGAAACGGCCCAGTCGCCGTGTAGCCCGTCCCGACGAGCAGGTCGGGCCATCCGTCCCCATTCATGTCCCGCGAATCGAGGTGATAGGGGGTGGGAACGGCATAGGCATACGGCGTACCGAACAGCCCGTTGCCGTATCCGAAGACGGTCTTCACGGCTCCCGTGCAGACCGCCACGAGGTCAGGATGGCCGTCGCGGTTGAAATCGCCAGGGAAGAGCCGCGCGGGCGCGGGTCCGACCTGGCCTGGAATGGGCGAGGAGAACGCGCCGTTCCCCTGTCCCAGAAACACCGCGACCGAGTCGGTGGCGGCGCTGGAGGATGTCGGGGAGTAATCCCCGGCCACCAGGTCGAGTTTGCCGTCGCGGTTCAGATCAGCAATCGTGACGGATTGGAATGCCCGGCGCGGGGTGAGCGCCGCGCTCTCTTCAAAGGTCCCGCCCCCCCGGTTCAGAAGGACGCGGAGGCGGGACGGGAACTGCGCCCGTACCAGGGCCACGTCGAGCAGGCCGTCGTTATTGAAATCGCCCGGCGCCAGGTGCAAGAGAGTGGTATCGGAAGGGTGATTGACCTTCATCCCGAAAGTTCCGTTCCCGGCGCCCGGCAGAAGGCTCAATACGCTGGGAGCGGCGGGGGGGCCGCTGGAGCCGTTGCAGCCGACCAACAGGTCCGTTTTCCCGTCCCCGGTGAAGTCGCCCAAGGCCATCGAGCGCGGGACGGCCCCCACAGGAGCGTCGGTGGGACCCTCGAACGTGCCATCCCCCCTCCCCTGGTAGATTGCGGCCACGTTCAGAGTCGGATGCAGGGCGATCAGGTCGAGTTTCCGGTCCCCGTTCAGGTCGGAGAGCGCGATCTCATGGAAGACACGGTCGGAATTCACGGCAAAAGGGGTTCCAAACGTGCCGTTCCCCACCCCCAGGAGCACTCGGTATCCCTGGTTTCCCGCTACCAGATCCTGATGACCGTCCCCGTTGAGGTCTCCCACGGCCAGGGACAGCGGCTGTGCGCCGACGGGGATGGAGGTCGGCGCCTGGAACGAGGCATCCGCTTTGCCCAGACTAACGTTGACCGATTGGTCCCCTATTCCCGACAGATCAGGAACGCCATCTCCGTTCAGCTCCACCAAGACCGCTGACTTCAGAGAAAGGCTCAAGGGAGACGAGACCGGCTCGGCCCACCTCAGAGCCGATCCGTGAACGGAGGGCGTGAGAATCAAGAGGAATAGAACGAGAAGAAGGATGGAAGATCTAAATGCATCCCACCTGTAGGATCGCCTCGAATCCAAATCGTGCTGCCTTTCATTTAGAGGATGGTCGATATATGCCGGCAATGGATGGAAAGGGGCCTTTTGCCTTCGTGGAGAAAAGATGTTCAGAATAGATGTTCTATGAAGAAGATGGGAAACCGGCGAGACCGGCTTTCAGCAGGATCAACGGGGAATCGCCGAGCGGGAGCTAAAAACATAGCCGGGATCAAGTCACTCCCGGATGAGGATTCATGCAAAGACCTGTTCTGACGCAGAACTCGGTGTAAACATTTGATGTCGATTGAGCGAGCTTAAGCCGCATCTCGGTTAGCTTTCTGTTATGATTATATCATAGTTATTCTCAGATCGTGAAACATCACTTCTTTCAACGCCGCATCATCAGCCTGGGCTTTCCTGACCCTCCCGACGTGAGGAAGGGCGCAGAGCTTCGGAACGCACCGACCGACACTTCACCCGAAACCCTGAAGGGGATTTCCACCGCCCAACGGAGCATCCATGACGATAGCTTACCTGACGGACCGGCATACCGGCCGTATTAGAAACTGCCTGTTGCTCCTCCTTTTCCTCTTCTCCGCCCCGATCCTCCGATCGGAAGAGGTGCGGAAGCTCAACCTGCCGACCCGTGACCTCCTCTACGATGCCGAGACGCAGCGGATCTATGCCAGCGTTCCCGACGGCGTCGGAGACATCGGCAACAGCATCACCGCCATCGACCCTGCGACCAGAGCCATCGGCCCTTCCGTCCCCGTTGGGAGCGATCCCGGCAAGCTGGCCCGCTCCTCAGACGGGCAGTACCTGTATGTGGCTCTCGACGGGGAATCCAAGATCAACCGGATCTCCCTGGCGACCCTGACCCCAGGCACGCCCTACTCCATTGCAACCGGCTCCATTCAGTACACCGTATTGGACCTGGAAGCGCTTCCCGGAAACCCGAATGCGGTCGTCGCGGTCCGGAGGGAGAAGTCGACTCGCGGGACCCGCGCGGTGGTGGTTTATGAGAACGGCGTCGCCCGGTGGAATACGTCCGGGGGGAGCAGCGTCATCGAATTCGGGAGTTCCCCGGACCGGCTCTACGGCTTTGATAACGTGGTGGGAAGCAGCCCCACCACCAATTACAGCTTCTATCGGATGAGAGTCGGTGCATCCGGGGTCCGTATCGTCGATGTCTCGCGGGAGCTGATCCGGCAGGCTCCCACCGACTTCAGGCACGCGGACGGGCGGCTCTACACGACTCAGGGCAAGATCATCGACCCGGAGGCGCGCATTGTGATCGGCACGCTGGCCGGGGCATCGGGACCGGTCCTGCCCGATCCGGAGAAGAGACGAGTCTACCATCTCTCCGGCTCCGGCGCCGCGACGAAGCTGCTCGCCTACGACCTCGACACTCTCATCCTCGTCGGCTCCCTCAATCTTCCCGATGCGATGGGCAGCACGGGCAGCCTGATCCGATGGGGGGAGGACGGCCTTGCCTTCCGGACCTCCCAGAACCAGGTCTTTCTCATCCGCACCCCGCTGGTCCCCTCCTCTAACTCCGCCGCTGACCTCTCCGTCAGCGTGGCGGATTCGCCGGACCCCGCCCAGGTCGGGAGCGCCATGGCCTACGCCGTGACGGTGACCAATCACGGCCCTTCCGCCGTCGCCGGCGTGGCGGTAGAGGGCGCGCTCGATCCCGCGTTCAAGTACGTCGCTTCGGAGGCGCCGCAGGGATCCTGCTCCGAGGCCGGGGGGAGGGTGCGATGCGCCCTCGGCACCCTCGACGTCGGAGCGAGCGCGACGGTGCGGGTGAGCGTCCAAGTTCAGTCGCCGGGATGGATCGTCCAGCCGTTCCAGGCCGTTTCCCTGCTCTCGGACCCCCGGAAGGGGAACAACACCGACTCAGAGGCGACAGAGGTCCGTTTCCCGGCGGGGAGCGCGATGAACAGGTACAGCCTTCCCACGAACGACCTGCTCTACGACGGGAAACGAAGGCGGCTTTACGCGAGCATCCCCTCGCGGGCGGCGGAGATCGGGGACCGGGTGGTCTCCCTCGACCCGTCCACGGGCGCGCTGGACTGGCAGCTTTCGGTGGGAAAGGAACCTAACAAGCTCGCCCTCTCGGATGACTCACGCTACCTCTACGTCGGGGTGGACGGCGAGGGAGCCGTGCGGCGCATTGATCTGGAAGGGCCGGCAGCGGACCTCCGGTTCGCTCTGGGCGTGACGGCGTCCTCGACTCCGTACGTCGCCCACGACCTCGAAGTCCTGCCCGGCAATCCGAACGCGGTGGCCGTCTCCCGGTCCCCGCTCGGCGGGATCGTCGTTTACGACGGCGGCATTCCCCGTCCCAAAGTAGCGGGCCCGCTGAAGAGCGATACCACCTCGTACGTCAGCACCCAAAATTTCGAGATCGAGTTCTCCCCCACGGCTTCCCGCCTTTACGCGACGGATCGCACTTATTTGAACCGGATGGCGGTGGATGCAACGGGCGTGACGCCGGAGGCGCCCGCCCTCGATTCCAAACTCCATCTCAACCTCGCGGAGTTCAAGTTCGACGGCAAGTACCTCTATTCCCCCAACGGCCGCGTTTTTGACCCCGAAGCGCTCAGAGAGGTGGAGGGCTACGTCCCGCCGGTGACCGAGCTATACCCCTGGGGCAGCGTGACTCCCCCTTTCCGGCGGGCGGAGCCGGACCCCGCCGGCGGGCGCGATTTCTTCGTCACGACCCTCACCAATGGGACCTCCGTCCACGCGTATGACCGGGGAACGACCCGCTGGCTGGGTACGATCCCGCTTCCCGGCGTCGCCGGGATTCCCACCCACCTGCTGCGCTGGGGCCTGGACGGGCTGGCGCTGCGGCTGAATGATTCGAGTCTCCTTCTGGCCCGGACGCCTCTCACCGGCGGGGATCATACCTCCGACCTTTCCCTCCGGATTGCGGATTCCCCCGAACCGGCGCGGGTCGGGACTCCCCTCCCCTATCGCTTTACCGTAACGAACCACGGCCCCGCCGCTGTGGCGAACTCGACCCTTTCCACCGCCGTCCCGCAGGGGAGCGCGTTCGTTTCCGCGACGGCGGACCGGGGCGAGTGCGCCGTCACCGGCGGGGCCGTCCAATGTCAGCTGGGGGATCTCCCCCCTCAGGCGACCGCGGTCGTCACGCTCGCGGTCACCCCGGCCCAGGCGGGAACGCTGATCGTCGCGGGATCCGTATCCAGCGCGATGCCGGATTCGGTCGCCGTCAACAACGTCGATACCGAGGCCACCCTCGTGGAGGCCGAAGAAAGCCCCCATTCTGTCCGCATCCTGACCCTGCCGACCAACGACCTGGCCGCCGATCCGGTACGGGGGGTACTCTACGCAACGACTCCCGTGAGAGCGGGCGTTCGGGGGAACAGCATCGCTGTCATCGAGCCGGCCACCGGCGAAATCGGGCCGTTCTACCCCATCGGGAACGTGCCCCATCAACTGGCGATCTCCGGGGGCGGCGAGTACGCCTACACCTATCAGACCGGGATTGAAAGTATCGCCCGCCTCGACCTTCGCCAGGGAATCACGGACCTGCGCTTCCCGATCGGGAACGCTCCCCGGCAGGAGACTTATGACGTTTCAGACCTGGAGGTGCCGCCCGGCCATCCCGGCGGCGTCGCAGCGGTCCTCCAGAACACCGGAGGCTATGACGATGACCGGATTGCCCTGTATGATAACGGCGTGGAACGTCCAAACGTCCTGAAGAGCATCTATTCCGCGAACGTCATCGAATTCAACGAGGCGGGCACCCGTCTCTACAGTTATAACAACGTAAGTACGGGGATGGACTTCATCCGCATGAACGTCGATGCTTCGGGAGTGACCTTTGTTGATAATGCCCGCAGTTTCGACCTCAATCTCATCGGCGTCCTCTACGCTGACATGAAGCAGGCGAACGGCCTCATCTACACGAGCAACGGTCATGTGATTGATCCTGAAACCCGGCAGAAGGTGGCGACCTGTGTCCTTCCCAGCCCCGAAGGGTGGAGGCAGCCGAACAACTCCTATATTCCGAACCTCGTGTATCCTGATCCGGCAGCTCACCGCATTTTCTTCCTCGTCCATGAAGGAGGCACGTACAAGGTCCTTGCCTTTGATGCGAAGACGTACCTCCGCGTGGGCGAGATGCCCGTGCCGGGGGTCAAGGGCATCCCCTCCGATCTCACCCGGTGGGGGGCCGACGGGCTGGCCTTCCGCACCAGCGCGGACCAGGTCTTCCTCATTCGCACCCCGCTCATCCCCTCCGGCCCCGGCGCTGACCTCGGCATTGCCCAGGCCCAGGCTCCCCAACCCGCCACCGTCGGGGAAGACCTAACGTTCACCTCCACCCTGACCAATCACGGCCCTTCGGCGGCGCGATCTGTCGCTTTTGCGAACACCCTCCCCGCAGAGATGGCGTTCGTCTCCGCCCGTGCGACTCTGGGGACGTGCTCCGAATCGAGCGGG
>JAHWJO010000173.1 GCA_019348365.1 Armatimonadota bacterium
GGCGAAGTCTACGTGGGGATTGAAACCGGGAAAGGCGAGCAGGGGGTCTACCTCGCCAGCGACGGCAGCACCAAGCCCCGCCGCGTCCACTACCGGGGCGCGTCCTTCGTCAACCTGCAAGCCCTGCCGAAAATGGCGGAAGGCCGCTTCATTGCGGATCTCGTCGCCATCATCGGCAGCATCGATATCGTCCTCGGAGAAGTCGACCGATAAAACAGTGATCGGGGATCGGTGGTCAGTGGTCGGTAAACCCCTCCGCCTGCCGAAATGGGTGTAAAGACCCGGAGACTTACCGATCCCCGATCACTGACCACCGATCACTGGAAGGAACCATGCCTCTCTCGGAAGCGGCGCTCGCGGAGTGCCATGAACTCATCGCCCGTTATCCCACGGCCAAGTGCGCCCTGCTGCAGATCCTCTGGGTCGCGCAGCGGGAGTACGGCTCCATCAATCAGGACGTGATGCGCGAGGTGGCGGAGCTCCTCCGGATTCGCCCGGTGGAAGTGGCGGACGTGGTCAGCTTCTACTTCATGTACCGCAAGCAGCCGATGGGGACCTACACCATCTCCGTCTGCGACACGCTCTCGTGCGCGCTGCTCGGCGCGTTCAACCTGATCGACTACCTGGAAGGCAAGCTCGGCATCAAGTGCGGGCAGACGACCCCGGACGGCCGGATCAGCCTCGAAGCCGCCGAGTGCCTGGGAGCCTGCTCGGACGCGCCGGTGCTGACGGTGGACTTCTATCATCAGTTGAAGGTGACGCCGGAGAAGATCGACGAGCTGCTGGCGCGGATGGAGCGAGGCGAGGAGATCGGGCAGGAGATGCGCCCGCCGGAGTGGTGGGAAACCCCAACCGGCTGGCCGACGACCCCCATGCCGGACGGCCAAAACCCGAACCCGCAGCCTAACCAGCCGACCCAGGTGCCGAAGTAGCCGCCATAATAGGCATCCGGTTGGGGGAGAGAGTAGTGCCTTCGGTGGGAGTCCATGCTATGCTAGCGAACGGAACGATACAATCTGCCGCGCACCACCTGGCGAGAGAACATGCCGATTCCGAACCGGGCATTCAGGAGATCTATCTTTTCCCGAACGAGGAGGAGATCAGATTGATTGAAATCGACTCGACAACCTCTCCCAACGAGGCGATCACTCCTTTCTATTTTCGTTCCGATCCGGCGAAGGGGTTGCCCTACCCGACGGCTATCGCTCTCATCAGGCCGGAAGAAAAAGTGCTTCCTCCCCCGGCAGGCTGGGGACAGTGGAGTCAGGCGGCGCGAATCTGGCCTGAGGAGAGCGATTAAAAGCGATGGCGAGGGACTGGCGCTCCGCTTTTTTTCAACAAGCGAGATCCGACTACGAAGTTTTTCATGTCTTGAGAAAGGAAGACGCTCCTTTTTCCCACCAACTGCATTATTTGCAGGTAGCGACGGAAAAAATGTCCAAAGGTTTCGCTGCGTCTGTCGGGGGTCCACGCCCGCCTCGAACGCATCATACCTTTGTGACGTTTATGAGAATCGCGCGCGGGATGCCAAACCTGCGCCATGCATGCGGATTCCAGCAGGCCGACCCCTATCGAGCTTACATCGATAGCTTGCTCCCCGTGGCTCACCTGATTGAAAATCTAGCGCCAGTCGGCGAGTTGGACCGTCCAAATCCGGAATATCCCTGGGAGCAAGGTGACGAGGTTGCTGTTCCTGTGGAATACCCTTTTCCCGATCTGGATTTCAAGTTGCCGAGAATGATGAAAATGCTAAACTTCATCGACAGGTGTTTTGAAATTATTTAAACCTCTCTTCTTCAAGGAGAGAGGGGGCCTTTGAGGATGGGCGCTTAGGGTTGAGGGATCATAGCAGGGAGGAAGAACGATGAGGAAACGAACGGCAAGTCTGGTCCTGGGTATGAGTGCGGCGGCGTTCATCACCGTCCTGCCAAAGGTGTTCAGCGCCGGGAATGCTCCTGTCGCTCCCTCTTCCGCTACCTCTCCATTCGAGATCGTCGTTCCGGGCAACGTGAAGGGAAAAAGCCTCTCCATCAAGGGCCATACCGCCACCCACATGAGGGGGGAGGAGAGCGCGTTCAGGGTGGCAATGAAAGGCGACGTTGAAATTCGGCTCCCGAACGACATCCTGTTGCGGGTCCCCCGCGAGAAGGTGATCGTCGAGCGGAACAAGATTACGAACGAAACCCGTATCTACCTTGCTGAAAGCGCGGGGGATCGCGGGGAGAAACCGTCGAGTAAAGAATAAGAGGAGATAGATCGTCCATGGTCGGACCCCGACTGTACCATTATCTTGACGTTCCGGGCCAGCACACCCTGGAGGTGTACGAGCGGAACGGCGGCTACCAGGCGCTCAAGAAGGCGCTCTCAATGGACCGCGCCACCCTCGTGGATCAGGTGAAAGCCGCCGCGATCCGAGGCCGGGGCGGCGCCGGATTCCCCATGGGCAATAAGTGGGGCACCATCCCGCCCGGCTCTACGACGATCTACATCACCTGCAACGCCGACGAATCCGAGCCGGGGACCTGCTCCAACCGCGAGGTTCTGGAGCGCGACCCCCACCAGCTCATCGAATCGATGATCATCTGCGCCTACGCGCTGGAGCACGTCCGCACCTGCTACATCTACATTCGCGGCGAGTACCGGCTGGGCGCGGAACGGCTCAACCAGGCGATCCAGGACGCGCGGGCACAGGGCTACCTCGGCGACAACATCATGGGGACCGGCTTCAACCTCGACATCTGGGTCTTCCGTGGAGCCGGGGCGTACATCTGCGGGGAGGAGACCGCCCTCATCGAGTCCATTGAGGGGAAGCGCGGCCAGCCCCGCCTCCGCCCGCCCTACTTCCCGACCGTCATGGGCATCACCAACAAGCCCACCGTCGTCAACAACGTCGAGACGATCATCAACATCATCCCCGTCGTCCTCTACGGGGCGGACGGCTACAAGGCGTACGGCACGGAGAAGTCTCCCGGCACGAAGCTCTATTGCATGAGCGGGCACATCAAGAAGCCCGGCGTGTACGAGGCGCCCTTCACCGTGACGCTCCGCCAGCTGATCTGGGACTTCGCGGGGGGGATGCTGAACGACCGGAAGTTCAAGACCCTCATCCCCGGCGGCGCGTCGTTCCAGTGGTTCACCGAGGAGCAGCTCGACACCGTCATGGGCTTCGATGAGGTGCGCGCGGCGGGGTCGAACCTGGGTTCCACCGGGATCATGGTGATGGACGAGACGACCTGCGTGGTGGACGCCGCACTCAACCTCGTTCACTTCTTCGCGCATGAGTCGTGCGGCAAGTGCACCCCCTGCCGCGAGGGGACCCGCTGGCTGGAGCAGATCATCTGGCGGATCGAGCACGGCCAGGGCCGCGCCGGGGAGGTGGATCAGCTCCTCGACATCACCGATAACATGGACGGCAAATGCTTCTGCCTCCTCGGGGAGTCGGCCATCGTGCCCGTCCGCAGCAGCATCTCCCTGTTCCGCGAGGAGTGGGACCATCACGTCACACACAAGAACTGCATGGTGCAGCGCGATTACCGGATGAGCAGCACGGCGCAGCCGCATTAATCCCAGGGGTCGGGGATCAGGAGTCAGGGATCGGTAAGGTTTGGGTCCTTTACACTTGATTCTGGCGGGCGAAAGGGGTTCCTGACCCCTGATCCCCGACCCCTGATCCCTGTTCCGAAGGATAACGAATGGCAAAACTGACGATAGACGGTATCCCGGTGGAAGTGCCGGACGGGACGGTTCTCCTCGAAGCCTGCAAGGCGATGGGGATCGACGTGCCGAACTTCTGCTACTACCCCAAGCTCGCCCTGATCGGCGCGTGCCGGATGTGCCTCGTCGAAATCACCGCCGGCCCGGTGCCCCCGGCGGTCTTCGCGAAGCCCCAGGCCTCCTGCACCACCATCGTCCGGGGCGACGGCTGGGAAGTCCTCACCAACTCGCCCAAGGTCGAGAAGCTGCGGAAAGGCATGCTCGAATTCCTGCTGCTGAACCACTCGCTCACCTGCCCGACCTGCGACATGGGCGGCGAGTGCGAGTTGCAGGACAACACCTGGCGCTACGGGCCCGGCATCTCCCGCCTGCAAGACTCCAAGGCGTACCGCGTCATCACCAGCCTCGGGCCGTTCGTCGATCTCAACATGCAGCGGTGCGTCCAGTGCCAGCGCTGCACCCGCTACTGCGACGAGGTGATGGGCAACCGGGCGCTCGGGATGGAGCACCGGGGCGCGGCGACCCAGATCATGGGCTTCCCCGGCGAGGACCTCGACTGCGTCCTCTGCGGCAACTGCATCGAAGTCTGCCCCGTCGGCGCTTTGACCAGCGACATGTTCGACACCAAGGCCCGCCCGTGGGACCGGATCGAGACGCCGACGATCTGCACCTACTGCGCCGACGGCTGCTCCATGAAGCTCGACACCAAAGCCCCCGCCGGACCGAACAACACCCCCTTCGCAAACGACCACTGGGACCGTTACGCCGTCAAGCTGTACAAGGACCGGGGCCGCGTCCTTCGCGCCCGCGCTTTCGTGGATAGCGGCATCCTGATCGAGGAGTACAAGGGGAACAACCAGGAATTCCTCTGCCACAAGGGGCGGTTCGCGTTCCACGTCATCAACCACCCGCAGCGCCTGACCCAGCCCCTCGTGCGGCGGAACGGGGAGCTGGAGCCCGCCACCTGGCCCGAGGCCATCGCCGCCGCCGCGACCGGGTTACGCCGCATCCAGGAAACCAACGGGCCGGACGCGCTGGGCGGGATCGGCTCCGAGAAGATCACCAACGAGGAGAGCTACCTCTTCCAGAAGTTCATCCGCACCGTCTTCGGCACGAATAATGTCGACTGCCGCGTGAGCGCGAAAGATCTCCGGACGGAACGCGCGCCGGGCCGCACCCAGCCCACGGTGGACGACCTCTACAACTCCACCTCGATCCTCGTGGTCGGGGCGGGGATCACCGAGGAGAACCCGCTCACCGAGAGCAAGATCCGCCTCGCGGTGCGCCGCAACCGCGCGAGCCTCGTCGTCGCCGGGAGCCGCCGGTCCCTCATCGCGGACGAGACGACCTCGTTCCTCCGGTGCAAGCCGGGAGCGGAAGCCGCGCTCGTCTACGCCCTTGCCCTCGCCCTCGCGCCCTCGCGTCAGTCGGCGCTTCAGGGCGCGGTGAAGAAGGCCGAGGACGCGACGCTCCCGACCGCGCTGGAAAAGGCGACCCAGGGCGGCAAAGTCCCGATGGAAGTCGTGGAGAAGAACGCGCAGGACGCGCTCTCGAAGGCTCAGGATGCTATCTCGAAGTTCCATCTCTCCGACGACGTGCGGGGCGTCCTCTCCGGGAGGACGCTGGAGGACGCGGCGGGGCAGGCGGGGGTCGATCCCGCGCTCGTCGAAGCCGCCGCCCGCGCCATCGCCGGGGCCCCGGCGACCCACATCGTTCTCGGTCAGGACCTCCTCGTGAAGGCCCCCGGCGGGCGGGAAGCCGCCGACTTCCTCCGTACCCTGTGCCGCTCGTTCGGATGGCCGGACCCGGCGGAGCTGCTGGAGCACAACAACTCGCGCGGCGCGCGCGACATGGGCGTGCTGCCGGACCTCCTCCCCGGCTACAAGCCCGCCGGCGACGCTTCCGCCGAACCCCTTTCCATCGTCTGGGGAACCCGGGTTCCCGGCGCGACGGGCATGAACACCCACGAGATGGTCCGGGCCGCCGCCGAAGGGCAGCTCCGGGGCCTCTACGTCGTCGGCTCGAACCCGCTGGTGAGCTACCCCGGCGGGGACCTCCTCCGCCGCGCCCTGGAGCGCCTCGACTTCCTCGTTGTGCAGGACGCTTTCCTCTCCGAAACCGCGATCCACGCCGATGTGGTCTTCCCGGCGGCGATGTGGTCGGAGAAGGACGGGACGTTCACGAACTGGGAAGGGCGCGTGCAGCGGGTCCGCCCCGCGCTCGCCCCCCCCGGCGAGGCGAAGACCGACGATGAGATCCTCGTGGACCTGGCGCACGCGATGGGCCACCCCTGGCGCATGCAGTCGTACGAGCAGACCCAGGCGGAGATCGCGCAGGTGGGCGGGATCTACACCGGCATCACCGAAGAAGCCCTGACCGATCCGAACGGCGCCGGAGTCCTCTGGCCCCGCCAGAACGATTACGAACCGGAGCTGGTCCCGCTCGGCCAGCCGGACTTCTCCGCGCTCGCCGGCGACGGCGCGTATCCGATGGTCCTCTTCACGGGCAACACCACCTACCACCACGGGTCGCTAACGAGCTGGGACGAAGGCCCCCGCACGGCGGAGCCGATCTGATACGTGGAGGTGAGCCCGGCGGACGCCCGTGATCTCGGCGTGGTGGAAGGCGACAACGTCCGGCTCGAATCGTCGCTGGGCGCGCTGGAGCTGCCCTGCCGCGTGACCGACGACATCGCCCCCGGCTCGGTCTTCGTGCCGATCACCTTCCCGGAGACCCCGGTGAACCTGCTCCTCGATCCGGGGCGGGCGCTGGACCGGGTGCGGTTGAGCAAAGGGTCCCCGCGCGACGCGGAGGCGGCGGAACTGGTAGGCGTCAGCAGCGCGCAGGACCACTACGAGAAGGAGGCTTGATGGAAGCGGTCGTCGAATACATGACGGGCGGGGGGATCATCCCCTTCATCCTGGGAGCGGTGCTGCGGATCGCGGTGGTGCTGCTGTTCCTGCTGCTGTTCTGCGTGCCGTTCCTGATCTGGATGGAGCGGCGGGTCATGGCGCTCATGCAGGCTCGCGTCGGCCCGAACCGTGTAGGGCCGTTCGGCCTGCTGCAGCCCATCGCGGACGGCATCAAGCTCTTCTTCAAGGAAGACATCACCCCCACCGGGGTGGATAAAGTGGTCTACTACGCCGCGCCCATCGTCGTGCTGATCCCGGCCATCGTCACCTTCTCGGTGATCCCGTTCGGCTCGATCTTTCCCCACCAGGGGACGGCGATCGCGCCGGGGGTGAACGTGGGGCTGCTGTTCGCGTTCGCAATGATGTCGCTGTCGGTGTACGGCGTGGTGCTCGCGGGGTGGGCCTCGAACAACAAGTACTCGCTGCTGGGTTCCTTGCGGTCGTCGGCGCAGATGATCAGCTACGAGCTGACGCTGGGGCTGTCGGTGATCGGCGTGCTGATGCTGGCGGGGTCGCTGAACCTGATGGAGATCGTGCGGGTGCAGCAGCTGCCGATCCTCCCCGGCACGGCGGACACTTGGCTTCAGCATTTCAAGAACTGGTTCGTGTTCAAGCAGCCGATCGGGTTCGCGCTCTACCTCATCGCGTCGATGGCGGAGACGGCCCGCATCCCGTTCGACCTGCCGGAAGCGGAAGGGGAGCTCGTCGCCGGGTTCCACACCGAGTACTCCAGCATGAAGTTCGCCACGTTCTTCATGGCGGAGTACGCGTTCGTGGTGGCCCACAGCGCGCTGATGACGGTGCTCTTCTTCGGAGGGTGGAGCGGCCCGCTCCTGCCGGGGATCTTCTGGTTCCTGCTCAAGGTCTTCTCGATCATCTTCTTCTTCATGTGGGTGCGGTCCACGCTCCCGCGCTTCCGGTACGACCAGTTGATGAACTTCGGCTGGAAAATCCTCCTTCCGATCGCGCTGGTCAACGTGTTCGTGACGGGCATTCTGATCTCGCTCTTGAACCCGCAAACACCGTAACTTCAGTTTCTGGTTTCGGGTTTCCAGTTTCGGGTGGGGGCTTCCGAACTTTTCAAACAGGGTGCTGGAGCCGACGCCTGAGCTTTTGACCAGAAACCAGAAACCAGAAACCAGAAACCGGGGTTTATATGAGTTTGGAAACGATATTGGGTCCGATACGGGGCCTGGGAGTCACGCTTCGGACGATGCTGGCGGAGCCGAAAGTGACGGTGCAGTTTCCGGAAGAGCGGCTGAACCTCACGCCGCGCTACCGGGGCATGCACGAGCTGCGCCTCTACGAAGACGGCTCCGAAGTCTGCGTGGGATGCAGCCTGTGCGCGGCGGCGTGTCCTGCCGATTGTATCTTTGTGGAAGGCGCGGAAGAGGAAGACGAGGGCCGGGAGCGGTACGCCCGGCAGTACATGATCAACTACGCTCGTTGCATCTTCTGCGGCTACTGCGTGGAAGCGTGTCCGGTCGACGCCATCGGGATGACCAAGGTGATGCAGGAGCTCACCATGACGAACCGGTGGACTGCCGTGTGGGACAAGGATGCGCTCATCGAGAACTTCAAGCGTCGGGTGGCCGAAGAGGGCGAAGAGCCGAAGTACGTCCTCAAATCCCAGTCGATGATGGCGCCGCACAATCGCGGATTGGATTAGGGATCGGGGATCAGGGGTCAGGGATCGGTGAGGTTTTCGGCGCAACCGGAGCGGTTGGATGGACCCGAAGCCTTCCCTGACCCCTGATCTCTGACCCCTGATCCCCGAGGTCAAACTTTGTTCATCCTGTTCATACTCTTCGCGGCCCTGTCCATCTGGACGAGCCTGCTGATGATCACCCGGAGAGAGCCGGTCCACAGCGCGCTGATGCTGGTGCTGACGTTCTGCAGCTTCGCGGGGCTGTACTTCCTGCTGGGCGCGCCGCTCCTCGGGGTGCTGCAGATCATCGTCTACGCCGGGGCGATCATGGTCCTGTTCCTTTTCGTCATCATGCTGCTGTCGGCGGAACGCCGTG
>JAHWJO010000644.1 GCA_019348365.1 Armatimonadota bacterium
GACTTTGGCGAGTATAATCCTTTGGTTAGGCTCATAATTGTCGGATACGCTCTAGGAGAGGCGAGAAGGAATCAACTCAACAGCTTCTGCACCATATCGGGGATGTCCGCCAGCGAGTCCGCCACGGTGGCCCCGGCGGCGTTGAGCGCGTCCACCTTGGCCTGGGGGGTGCCGCTCCGCCCGCTGATGATCGCGCCCGCGTGGCCCATCCGCTTGCCCTCCGGCGCGGTCCGCCCGCTGATGAAGCTCACCACCGGCTTGGTCATCGACTTGATGTACTCCGCCGCGACCTCCTCATCGCTGCCGCCGATCTCGCCGCAGAGGACGACCGCCTTCGTCTCCGGGTCCGCCTCGAAGAGCGGGAGCACGTCCACGAACCGCGTGCCGAGGATCGGGTCCCCGCCGATGCCCACGACCGTCGTCTGCCCGATGCCGACGCGCGAGAGGTTCACCACCACCTCGTAGGTGAGCGTGCCCGAGCGGCTGACGATCCCCACCGGGCCGGGGGTGTGGATGTGGCCCGGCATGATCCCGATCTTCGCATCGCCGGGGGTGATGAGGCCGGGGCAGTTCCCGCCGATGAGCCGGACTCCCTGCTGCTTCACAAAATCGACCGCCTTGACCATATCCTGCTGGGGGATGCCCTCGGTGATGCAGACGATGAGGGGGACCTGCGCGTCCGCCGCTTCCATCACGGCATCCGCCGCGTTGTGCTCCGCCCGCACGAAGATGCAGCTCGCCGTTGCACCGGTTTCCTCCACGGCCTGCTTCACCGTGTTGAACACCGGCACGTCATCGAGCACCGTCTGCCTGCCCTTGCCGGGAGTCACGCCCCCTACGACCTGTGTGCCGTACTCCTTCATCAGTCGCGCGTGGAACCCGCCTTCGCGGCCCGTGATCGCCTGCACGATCACTTTCGTCTCTTTATTGAGTAGAATACTCATCCTCTGTCCTTTTATTCATGTTCACCGCCGAGACGCGGAGACGCAGAGAACTGCTTTAAGGGAACCGCAGATGGACGCAGATAAACGCGGATGAACCCACCCCTCACCCGATCACCTCTTCAGGGTTTCAGGGGGTTCTCTGCGTCTCGGCGCCTCTGCGGTGAGAAAGTCTATTCGCGGGAACGCCGGACGATCTCCCGCGCGGCTTCCTGCATGGTTTCCGCCGGGATGACCTGGCTGCCCCGCAGGATCGCGCGGCCCTCCTCCTCGTTCGTGCCGGTGAGCCGCACCACGATGGGCACCTTCACGTCCAGCCGCCCGACGCCTTCCAGGATGCCCTTCGCCACTTCGTCGCCGCGCGTGATCCCGCCGAAGATGTTGAACACCACGCCCTTCACGTTCGGGTCGCTGAGGACGAGATCGAGGGAGTTCGCCACGAGGTCGGCCTGCGCGCCGCCGCCGATGTCGAGGAAGTTCGCGGCGTTGCCGCCCGCCCGCTTCACCTCGTCGAGGGTCGCCATGACGAGTCCCGCGCCGTTTCCGATGATCCCCACCTCGCCGCCGAGGTGGACGTAGTTGATCCCGCGCCGCCGCGCCTCGGCATCAAGCGGGTTCTCCGCGCCTTCTTCGTCGCGGTACGCTTCGAGGTCCGGGTGGCGGAACATGGCGTTGTCGTCAATGTCGATCTTCGCATCCGCCGCAATGACTTTACCGTCACCCGTGACGACGAGAGGGTTGATCTCGGCCAGGGTGGCGTCCACGCCCAGGTAGCAGTCGAAGAGCGCCCGGAGGAACTGCGCGGCTTCCTTCCGCACCGCCGGGTTGATCCCCGCGTCGAAGATGAGGCGGTTGATCTGGAACGGCAGCAGCCCTCTGCCGGGATAGGCCCACGCCTTCGCAATCTTCTCCGGGGTCTCGGCGGCGACCTCCTCGATGTCCATACCGCCGGCGGAGCTGACCATCACGGCGTTGCGCCCCGCCTCGCGGTCCACGATCACGCCGAGGTAGTACTCCTCCTTGATGTCGATCCCTTCTTCCACCAGCACTTTATTGACGGTGAAGCCCTTGATGTCCATTCCGAGGATCTGCCGGGCTTTCTCCTCCGCCTCTTCAGGGTTCTTCGCGACCTTGATGCCGCCCGCCTTGCCCCGCCCGCCAATGTGGACCTGCGCCTTCACCGCGACTACCCCGCCGAACCGCTCGGCGATCTCTCGTACCTGCTCCGGCGTTTCCGCGACCTCGCCGCGCGGCGTGGGCACGTTATACTTCCGCAGCAGCTCCTTCGCCTGATATTCGTGGATTTTCAATGGCGTCTCCTCTGATCCCTGACCCATCGGGCCTAATTATCCGCTCAAAACGTCCCTTAAGGTTATGAACGTATTCGAGCGGAAGATCAATAGCTCGCGACGGAACCGGAGGGGAAGGGGAACTCTCCACGCCGGTGAAAAAGGCGTTGTTGAGGAGGTGCCGCGACTGAAGTCGCTCCTGTGGGGCTTTCAGCCGAGCGTCCCTCCGGGACG
>JAHWJO010000645.1 GCA_019348365.1 Armatimonadota bacterium
GAACAGCTCTGCTTCGCCGGTGCGGATGACCTGCATCAGGCCGTGAGTCGCATTGGGCTGCGGGGGGTAGCGCTCCCACAACTCCCATGCGAACTTCTCTTTCTCCGGGTCGGTGTGGGCGACGGCAAGCCGGCGGATCGAGCCATCGGGCTCCACCATATCCATGGCGCACCAATCCGCGAGCACGGGCACCGCCAGATGGGCGACCCGGTTCAGCGTGACGTTGTAATCGAGGGAGGAGGCGAGGAGGGTGCTGGCTTCGGCCATGAACCGCTCCTCCTGTTCCGCCCGTTTCCGTTCGGTGATATCGATGCTGGAGCCGATGTACCCGGCGAAGGCGCCGTCCGGGGTGAACCGGGGCACGCCCCGGTTCAAAAACCACCGGTACTCGCCGTCGTGTCGCTTCAGGCGGAATTCCGACTGGAAATCCCGGCGCTCGTTAAAGGCGAGGAGATACGTCTCCATCACGCTTCTCAGATCCTCGGGATGGATCCCGTCCGCCCAGCCCGTACCGATCTCCTCTTCCAGCGTTCGGCCCCGGAAATCCAGCCATGACTTGTTGTAGTAGGTCGCAAGAGTATCGGGACCCGTCATCCAGAGCATGACGGGGGCGGTATCGGCCATGTTACGGAACCGCGATTCGCTCTCCCGCAGGCTGTCTTCCAGCCGCTTCCGGTCGGAGATGTCCGCAATCAGGGCAACGAATCCGTCCGCCTGGCCCGCCAGATGCTGGGGGATGAACGTGCCGCTGACCGTCCGGGGCTCGGAATCCCGGAAGGGAAACTCGGCCTCGAAGCTCACTGCCTGGCCCGCGAGAACGGTCTCAACATAAGGCTGGAGGGTTTTATAGCCCTCCTCGCCGATCACTTCCCTCAGATGTTTTCCTTGCAGCGATTCTCGTGGAATCCCGAACCAATCTTCATAGGCCCGGTTGACGTAGCGATGCCGTTCATCCGCCCCCACGTAAGAGACGAGAACCGGCAGGGAATCGGTGATCAGGCGCAGCTCGTCCTCCGAGCGCCGAAGCGCTTCCTCGGATCGCCGGAGATCATCGGCGGTGTTCTCGCCCTCCCGGCGGGCGCGGGATTCGTTGAAAGTGATGATGAAGACGAACAGGCTGAAGACCAGTCCCACCGCCAGAGCGATCCACACCAATTCATTCCGGCTTTCCTCCCGGAACTTCGGGCTGGGAGTGAACGCCAGGGTCCAGGTGTGCCCGGCAAATTCGTACGGCTCGACGGAACGGAGCGCAGACGGAGAGGCGCGAGGCGTTGCCGATTCGGAGCGGTACATCAGGTTTTCGGCTCTGAGGGGTCCGTCATACACCGCCACATCCAGGAGCTGATGCGCGGGTTCGCTCAGAATGGCGTTCATCAGGTCGCTCATGCGGAACGCGCCGTACACGAAACCCATGAGGGCCGCGCGTCGCTCTTCAACGGTTCCGATGGGGACGTTGCGCTGATAGACGGGGACGTAGAGGAGGAAACCGGGCTGTTTCTCCGGGTCGATCTCCTGCACCAGGGTCACTTTTCCCGAAGCAACAGGCTGCCCGGTGTCCCGCGCCTCGCTCATGGCCGCCTGGCGCACGGGTTCCGAGAACATATCGTACCCGATGGCCTGCCGGTTGCGGCGGTCCATCGGCTCCAGAAACATGATGACGTGATATTCGGGCCGATCTCCTTCCGGCCAGATCCGGTACGTGGGATCGAGGCGCTGGAGCACCTCGTTGAAGCGCTCCGCTTTCTCCGCTTCGACCCGGCGGGCATACCCGATCCCCTGGATTCCCGGGTACCGGCTGCGGAGGTTCAATCGATCGATATACGTGCGGAACTGATGCACATCGACGACGGGCACGACGGAGAACAGGCCGGTGGCGCTTTGCATCGCGCTCAGATAGGTGTTCATTCGCTCGTCGACGTCTCGCCGGGTGGATTGTACGGCGGTGTGAAAATGCTCCTGGTTCTCCTTCAGCACGGTCCGGCGGACGAAGAGAGTCCCGATCACCGTGAGTATGAGCATGAGCATGAGCACAACGTAAGGGCTGGAAATGAGGCCCGATGTGCGGGGGGAGGGGGCTGTGGATTTTGATGGGTTCATATGAATAGGGGATCGAAGAATGGTGAGTCTATACCTCTATCATAATCGATGAGAGTTAATTTTTTGAAGAGGTAATATTGAACAAGCTCCCCCTCAGTAAGAGCAATCAGGAATTGGGGGCTTTTGTATCCATTTTCCCCTCCCCCGGTTCTTCCAACCCCCGGCATCTCACCCTTAGCATCCCCCTCGCCCCTCTCTGGAGCCAGAAGGGAGTTCTATCACGAGGCGTTCACGTATTCATTCTCGTCTGCCACATCTCTAAGATTGTACCGCATGGGGGAGGGTAAGGAGCGTTACAGGTCAGAGTTCATGCCGTTGTTCCATTCTCAAACACACTTGAAGGGATTACAGATAGCGTCTGTGCT
>JAHWJO010000646.1 GCA_019348365.1 Armatimonadota bacterium
CCTGGGAAGCGACCCGCTTCACCGGCTACGGGGAAGCCGTCCGCCTCCTCGCCCGCGAGGTCTACGGCCTGGAAGAGCTGACCGGCGACGGCCTGTTGCGAGCGCAGGAGGCGCTCTCGCAACTGCGCCGGCCCGGCGAGCGTTATCGCATCCTTCACGATATGGCGAACTTGGATCACGTCCAGATCGACGACTTCTGCTGGCCGTGCCTCCCCGAACCCGCGCACCCGGAGTTCTTCCTGTACGATATCAACTGGCAGGGCTTCTGCTGCGGCAACCTGCACCCGAACGACCTCCCCCGCGAGACGGGCATCGCCGCCACCGACCTGAAATCCCTGAAACATGCGCAGGAGGCGATCTTCGACCGATACGGACGCGCCGCCATCGCGGTGAAGGCACAGCACGCCTACAGCCGCACCCTCGACTGGCGCGAGCGCACCGACGACGAGGCGGCGGAGGCGCTGGCTATTATTCAGAAAGAAGGGGATTCCGCTCCCGAAGCAGCCCGGCTCTGCCTCGGCGACTGGTCGTGGGCGCGCGGGGTGGAGCTCGCCATCGAGCACGACCTGCCGTTCAAGATCCACACCGGCTACTACGCGGGCAACTGGAGCATGCCGGTGGACCGGATCCGCAGCGGACACCTGCACCGGCTCCTGCGGCGCTACCCGAAAGCCCGGTTCGTGCTCATGCACATCGCGTACCCCTACAGCGAGGAGCTGATCGCCATGGCGAAGCATTACCCGAACGTCTGGGTGGACCTCTGCTGGGCGTGGAGCATCAACCCCCGTTCGGCGGCGGAGTTCGTGCGGCGGTTCCTCCACGCCGTGCCGGTCAACAAGCTGTTCGGGTTCGGGGGAGACACCCCCTGGCCCACGAGCGCCCTCGCCTACGCGCACCAGGCGCGGCAGGGCCTCACCCGCGCCCTGCAGGGGGAAGTCGAGGACGGCTTCCTGACCGAACGGGAAGCGATGGGGGTTGCCACCCGCCTCATGCACGAGAACGCCTACGCCTGCTTCGACATGGAGGGCACCCGCGCCGCGCTGTGTGGAAAGGGTGATGATACTCACCGCAGAGACGCAGAGGCGCAGAGAACCCCTGATAAGGTGAAGGGGTGACAAGGTGAGGGGGTGAGGGAAAGTCGATCTTCCTTCCTCAATCTTCGATCTTCAGGGGTTCATCTGCGTGTATCTGCGTTCATCTGCGGTTCCAATGAGCTTTATCTGTGTTCATCCGTGTTCATCTGTGGTTCAAAAGGGTTTATCTGCGGTTACGTTTTTATTGAGCTTTTCAGGAGGTTGCGTTGCCCCGGTCCCGTTGGTTCTGCTGTTGCCTGCCCGGCTGCCTGGTCGCCGTCGTTGTGCCGTTCGCCGCCCTTGGATGGTTCTTCTACATGGGGACTCAACCCCCGGCGGACGCTCCCCCGGCCCGGACGTTCACTCCGGTAGAGGTGAAGACGGCCCGCGAGAAGATCGAAACCCTGAAGGCGCACGCGGAAAAATCGTTTCAGGCCGCCGAGAAGGGGAAACGGCAGCCGTTCAAATTCGTGATCACCGAGCGGGACCTCAACGCCTACCTCAATCGGGACCCGGAGCTGGCACAGAAGCTCAGAGATCAGGGGATCGAAGATCCGTGGATCACTTTGAACGAGGGGAAAGCGGCGGTGCAGGGCCGCCTGCCGGTGAAAGGGCAGCGCCTCTGGCTCCGGGTGGAAGGCGCGCTGCACGCGGGGGAGAACGGGCGCATTCTGTTCGAGCCGAGCGGGGTCGAATTCGGGCGGCTGCGGATGTTGGTGCCACCCGCTATGCGGGACGAGATCCTGAAGCAGATCCGGCGGGAGGCGCAGGGAGCCGTCTTCCGCGTCCCCGGCGAGATCCAGGAGCTGAAGATCACCGGGGGGAAGCTGGTCCTCCGGGGCGTGACCGACCCGAAGGCGGTGGAGGCGATGAAGCGCGACGCGGAGGAGCGGGGCCGCTCCGGGCCGGGATAGCGATCCTATCGGAGAGCGCACCCGAAGCTATGCCCGGAGACCCGCCCCGATCTCTAGACTGATGTAACGGTTTGAGTGGAGAGGGTGAAGTTTTCCTGCCTCCCAAGCTTTTACAAAGTGGAGAAGGAGTTTTGAAAGGGGGACGGTGGATGTCAGGACGATTCTCCTGGAGGCGGTGCGCAGTCCTCTGGGCGCTGGGGGGGTTGCCAGGCGGCAGGGCTTTCGGATGCTCGTGCTTGGAGATTCCGAGTACGGCTCAGGAGGAGGTTCGAGGCGCTTCCGCCGTATTTTCGGGATGGGTGGTCGCGATCGCGCCGGCACTGGATCCTCATTCGGAGAAGCGAGTCTGGTTCGCCACCTCCCGCTCATGGAAAGGAATCGACGCTCCCCTGGTGTCCGTCCGGACCGCCCCCGATGAGGGGGCCTGCGGCTATCCCTTCCAGGTGGGCGTCTCTTACCTCGTC
>JAHWJO010000174.1 GCA_019348365.1 Armatimonadota bacterium
GTTCGGCTCGCGCAGCAGCGGCTTTGCGCTGAATTGGACGTTCCACGTCGCGCCCGCGTGCCCCCGCGTGGCCTTGACCTGATAGACGATCTCCTCCGGGGGCCAGTCGTTGGGGGCGGCGCCTCCCACCCGTCCCGTGTAGTTGCCGGGCCAGAGGTGTCGGCCCTGGGGATTCTGCTCCGCCCACCAGTTCAGCAGGACCGGGTAGCTCTGCCCCGTCGTCTCGATCTTCCAGTAGAGCTGGGGAGTGAAGTAATCCAGCCAGCCCTTCTCCAGCCACAGGCGGGAGTCGGCGTAGAGCTGCTCGTACGCGTCGAAGCCCCGGATCTGCTCCGGGAACCCCGGCCTCCAGATGCCGAACGGGCTGACCCCGAACTTCACCCACGGCTTCTCCGCCTTGATCCCCTCGTACAGCCGCCGCACGAAGCCGTTGACGTTCTCCCGCCGCCAGCTTTCCCGGCTCAGCTCCCCGCCCGATTGCCGGTACGCCTGCCAGCTCGGCTCGTCGGGGAACTCGATGATCTGGCCGTTCGCGTCCCGCTCTTTGTAGGGATAGAAGTAGTCGTCGATATGGGCCCCGTCGATGTCGTACCGCCGGACCACGTCGAGGATGACGCGGAGCGAGTGCTCCTGGACCGCCGGCTCGCCGGGGTCGAGCCAGAGCGACTTGCCGTAGCTCTTGACGAGATGGGGGCGGGTCCGGCTGATGTGGTCCGCCGAGATCGGGGAGGTGGCCGACGCATGACGGGCGCGGTAGGGGTTGAACCAGGCGTGGAGCTCCAGCCCGCGCCGGTGCGCCTCCTCCACCGCGAACGCGAGGGGATCGTAGAACGGCTCCGGGGCTTTGCCCATCTGCCCGGTCAGGTACTCCGACCAGGGTTCGAGGAGGGAGGCGTAGAGCGCGTCGGCGGCGGGGCGCACCTGAAACACGAGGGCGTTGAGCCGGAGGTCCCGCGCCCGATCCATCAGGCGGATCAGCTCCTCCTTCTGCTGCGCGGGGGTCAGGCCGCGTTTGGAAGGCCAGTCGATGTTCGCCACCGACGCGACCCAGACGCCGCGAAACTCCCGCTGTGGGGCCGGAGGCTGGAGTTTCGCCGTCTCTTCGGCGACGGCGGCGGGAAGCGCCGCGCATACGAGCAATAACAGCAGGGAGAGCAATAGGGAGGGGGTGAGGATCATGATAGGAGTGAGGTGCGGATAAGGAAGCGGTAGTGGAGCAAATCGGAAGGAGGGCCTTGGTAGGAGGGAGGGGTTACCTCTCCCCCGGCCCCTCCCCGACACGGGGAGGGGAGCCGAACGCGTTAATGGATCGATTCCATGCGATTTGAACTGTCCTCCCCACTTGAACCCTTACCGGGGATGCAAATGCACCGGCATCGCGAGAGAAACGAGGGGAGAGGGGAAGCTTGGATCTTCGTCCCTGGATGGTCCGCCGGTCGAGTACGAGCCTTTCCGAGCATCGAAGGCGCTTATCGATATATTCGTCATGTTGGAGACGGAATCATCCGTTATAATTGTGGATTTCTCAGGGATAGGACCATTACCCGCGAGGACTCCGCAGCGTCAGGACCGTGATCTCCGGCGGGCAGAGGAAGCGGACGGGGAGGTGGACGGTCCCCAGGCCCCGGTTGACGTAAAGAATCATCTGCCCCGCCCGGTACTGCCCCATCACGTAATCCTTTACCTGGAGGGGGAGGTAGAGCGTGCCGATCCCCGGCAGGCGCACCTGTCCGCCGTGCGAGTGCCCGGAGAGCTGGAGATCGAAGCGGCCCGTCTCCGCCGCTCGGTCCGCGTACCCCGGCTCATGCGCCAGCAGGATCGCCGCGCCGTCCTCCGGCAATTGCTCCAGAACGAGGTCCAGCCGGGGTTGGCCCTCAATCACGTCATCCACCCCCGCCAGGTGAAGCGAGTCCTCGCCGCGCCGGAGCGTGTGCACCGCGTTGTAGAGGACCCGGATCCCGGCGTCGCGGAGGACTCCCCGTACCCTTTCCGCCCCGGCGTCGTAATCGTGGTTGCCCAGTATCGCCACCACGCCGTCCCACGCCCGGAGGGTGTGGAGGACCGCCGTCAATTCATCGGAGATGCGGCGGCAGGTGGCGGTGACGACGTCGCCGGTGAAGGCGATCAGGTCCGGCTTCAGGGCGCTCACCCGCTCGCAGATGCCCCGCAGCGTTTCACAGGACAACCACGGCCCCACATGGCTGTCGCTGATCTGCACGAGGCGGTAACCGTCGAACGCGGGCGCGAGACGGGGTAATTCCAGCTCCAGCTCGACGACCTCGACCTGCCGCGATTCGCAATAACCGTAGGCGAACGCCGTCGCGCCGAGAGCCGCCGCGCCCAAAAGCGCCGTTCGGTATCGTCTGCCGTTCGCCATTATCGCCGCGCCTTTCCGAACGTTTCCAAAGCACTCCCCCTTCGCAAAGCGTCCTCGCCTCTCCCCTGTGATACACCTGTGATACAATAGAAGGGAGAGATTTCCGATCTTCGGATCGCCCCTTTTTGATATCAGAGAGTTGCAGAATTGCTGGCCTGAATGTCCCCTGTACGCCTGCTGGATGAACAGACCGCGAACCAGATCGCGGCGGGCGAGGTGGTGGAGCGCCCCGCCGCCGCCGTCAAGGAGCTGATCGAAAACGCGCTGGACGCCGGGTCCACCCGCATCTTCGTCGAGGTGGAGGACGGCGGGCGCGCCCTCATCCGGATCACCGACAACGGCTTCGGCATGGCCCCGGAGGATGCCGAGATGGCCCTGCAACGCCACGCCACGAGCAAAATCACCTCCGCCGACGACCTCACCCGGCTCCGGACGCTGGGGTTCCGGGGGGAGGCCCTGCCTAGCATCGCGAGCATCAGCCACTTCGAGCTCGTCACCCGCCCGCCGGAGTCCGCCGCCGCCCTCCGTCTCTACCTCGAAGGGGGGACGATCCTGGAGCGGGGCGAGGCGGGCGCGCCGCCGGGGACGCGCATCACCGTGCGGCACCTCTTCTACAATACCCCGGCGCGCCTCAAATTCATCAAGTCGATCACGACCGAGATGAACCACATCGCCGAGATCGCCGGGCGACTCGCGATGGCGCACCCTCACGTCGCGGTGCGGCTGATGCACAACGGGCGCGAGGTCTTCTCGACCCCCGGCACCGGCCAGCCTCGCGACACCCTGGCCGCGCTGTGGGGTCGGGACCGCGCCGCCGCCCTCCTCGAAGCCGCCTCCGAATCTCCCGCCGTGAACGTCTCCGGGTTCGTCTCGCCGCCGGAGCATTCCCGGCCCAACCGGGGGCATCAGGCGTTCTTCGTGAACGGGCGGCCCATCGTCAGCCGTCTGCTCTCGCACGCGCTGGATCACACCTTCCGCCCTCTCATCCCGGACGGACGCTTCCCCGCCGGGGCGATCTTCCTGGCCGTGCCGCCCGAAGACGTGGACGTGAACGTCCATCCCTCGAAGACCGAGGTCCGGTTCCGCAACGAGCGGGAGATCCATTCCGCCATCACGCGCGCAGTCCGCGCCGCCCTCATGCAGGTCCCCGAGATCACCCGAACGGACACGGGGACCGGGGATCGGGGGTCGGGGATCGGGAACTCCGGGCTGGAGGCGGAGGGTACGGCGGGACTGATCCGGCCCGACCTTCAGCAGCGCCTGAACCTCTCGCCGGACCGGTTCCTGCCGGACACGCTCCTCAAGCGCACCGGGCTGGTCGCGCCGGTGTGGCAGGGGATCGAGCCGGAAGAAGAGGAGCCCCGTCCGCCGGGCTCGTATTACGCCCCCTCCCCCTACGCGGCCCCGCCGCATGAACCGTCTGATGGAGAAGCCGAAGTCCCTCCGGCCCCCTCGCCGGGATCGGAATCCCCTTCCCCATCGGCGGACGACCCCTTCGCCACAACCGAAGCGGCTCCGGACCCAACACCCAACGCCCAACACCCAACGCCCAACACCCAACGCTCCACGCTCAACGCCCAAAGCTCCACGCTCCCCGACCTGCTCTCCGGGATGCGGCTGCTGGGGCAGGTGATGAACACGTTTCTCGTGGGGGAGGGGCGGGACGGCCTGCTCCTCATCGACCAGCACGTCGCTCACGAGCGTATCCTGTACGACCGGTTGATGCGGGCCCGCAACGGCCAGCGCGCCCCGGAGGTCCAGCGGCTCCTCCTCCCGATCACCGTCACGCTTTCCGGGCAGGAGGCCGCCGCGCTGGAGACCCGCCTGCCGGAGCTGGAGAAGCTCGGCTTCGAGGTGGAGCCGTTCGGGGGGGACACGTTCATCGTGCGCGCGCTGCCTGTGGGCCTCAGCCACAAGAATCCCGAGACGATCCTGCGGGATCTCGCCGCCGAATTGAGGGAAGAGTGGGGGCCGGGCCGCTCGGTGATGGAGAAGGCGGTGGACGCGGTGATCGCCTCCGCCTCCTGCCACGGGGCCATCAAGGCGAACATGCCCCTCAGCCCCACCGAAATGCAGCGGCTCGTGGAGGACCTGATGAACTCCGACGACCCTTACCGCTGCCCCCATGGCCGCCCGACCGTCATGCAGATCACCAAAGGGGAGCTGTACAAGTGGTTCAAGCGGACCGGCTAGTGAAGGATCAGCCCTTTTTCCGGTCGAAGCCGTAATTCTCCGTTCGGCCCAGGCGGCGGAGAATGAACATCATCGGGAGATAGATCGGGAGGGCGTAGAGGGCGTTCCATCCCGCCACCACGAAAGGGCGCAGGGGTTCGCCCGAGAGGTGGCGCGGGTTCCAGAGGAAGAACAGGGCTTCGGCAAGGAGCGTGCCCATGCCCGCTATAAAAGGGACGAGCGCGGGCCAGTCGCCGTAGATCTCCTCGCGGGCGCGCCCCACGAGCCACCCGACGACGAGATAGCTGAACGTGAAGCTCCCCACGAATTTCCCGCTCAGGGCCGCCATCACCAGCCCCGCCCACAGCCCCATCCACGCGCCGCCCCATGCGCCCGCAAACCACGCGCCCACCACGGCGACCAGAAACGTCAGGTGCGGCACGTAGGGCACATCCAGCGGAGTCAGGAACGAACTCTGGAGTACCGCCGCCCCCGCCACCATCACCGTGAGTGCGGCCATACGGAGCGGGGTCGGGCGGATCCGTGTCCAGGCTGGCGCGGAGGGGAACAGCAGCATCGCTCAATCCTTCCGGAGGACGAGCGCCTCTTCCAGGCGGTGGAAATCGACGGCGGGCTCAATCGTTGCGGTTCGTCCGGTGCCGCTGACGTTCGTTCGCACCGACGATACCTTTCCGATGAACAGTCCCGGAGGGTAGATCCCCCCCCAGCCGGAGGTGACGATGGCATCGCCGACCCGCACGTCCGCCGTCTTGTCGAGATAGGTCAGGGAGAGGGTATCGCTCCCCTCCCCGCGCGCCACGCCGGGGATGCGATTCCGGAGCACCCGCACGCCTACGCTGCTGGACGGGTCGGTGAGGTAGAGGACGGTAGCGGAATTCGGGCCGATGACGCCGGTGACCTGTCCGGCCACGCCGTCCTTCGTCACCACGACGTGCCGGGGACGGATGCCGTCCCGCGTGCCCCGGTCGATGGTGGCGGTCTGCGCCCAGGACTTGTCCCCCTCCCCGATGATCCGGGCCACGACGGAGGTGTAAGGAACTTGCTCCTTCAATTGCAAGAGATTGGAAAGCTCCTCATTCTTCCTCTTCAGGTTTTGCGTGGCGGCTTTGTATCGCTCCAGCTCCGCTTTGAGCCGCCTGGCTTCGTCGTTGGGCCGGGGGGGGCCGGCGGCCTTGCGGAGGATCGCTTCAAACCCGGTGCGCGCGTCGGTCATCCATCGCTGGCCGGGAGCCAGCGCCGCCATGACGGGGCGAGTGACCGGGCTGGGCTGTTTCAGGGCCACCGCACGATTGTGCAGGACCGCCAGTCCAGTCGAGAGGATCGAAAAGAGAAGGAGGGGGAAAAGCGATTTCACTTCAGTAGGCAGTAGGCAGTAGGCAGCGGGCAGTAGGCAGCGGGCAGTAGGCGATTTTTTACAGTAATGAGGATGAGCTCGGATTCGTAGAGCTTGCTTTTCAATCCCTTCACTCCAGTTTCGGAAGAGCCGGGGATGAGAACCGCTGCCTACTGCCCGCTGCCTACTGCCTACTGAATTCAGTGGCCGTTGATCGAGCGGCTGCTGATCAGGTTCTCGCGGAGAACGGGGGAGACGTCCCACTCCTCCAGCACGCGGCTTGTTCCCATGACCACACATGTCATGGGATCTTTGGCGACGTGGACCGGCATTTCGGTGCGGGAGGCGATGAGCTGGTCGAGGCCGCGCAGCATGGCGCCGCCGCCCGCGAGCACAATCCCCCGCTCGATGATGTCCGAAGCGAGCTCCGGCGGGGTCGCTTCCAGCGTCGCCTTCACCGCCTCCACGATGGAGTTCACCGGCTCCGCGATGGCTTCTCGGATCCCTTCGGAGGTGATGGTCGCGGTGCGCGGCAGGCGGTGGACGAGGTCCAGCCCGCTCACCTCCATCGCTCGCTCCGGCTCCATCGGGTAGGCGGAGCCGATCTCGATCTTCACCGCTTCCGCCGTCCGCACGCCGATCATCAAATTATAGGTCCGCCGAACGTAGTTGACAATGGACTCGTCGATCTCGTCCCCGGCGATGCGGATCGAGCGGCTGACGACGATCCCGCCGAGCGAGATGACGGCGATCTCGGAGGTGCCCCCGCCGATGTCCACGATCATGCTGCCGGTCGGGTCCTCGACGGGGAGGCCCGCTCCGATGGCGGCGGCGTACGGCTCTTCGATCAGGTACGCCTCCTTCGCCCCGGCCCGCTTCGCCGAATCCAGCACCGCGCGCTTCTCCACCTCCGTTACGCCGGAGGGCACGCCGACGATGATGTTCGGGCGGAAGACGCCCTTCCGCCGCTGGACCTTCTGGATCATCCAGCCGAGCATCTTCTCGGTCTGATCGAAGTCGGCGATGACTCCGTCCTTGAGGGGCCGCACGGCGATGATGTTGCTGGGGGTGCGCCCGATCATCCGCTTGGCATCATCTCCCACCGCGAGCACCTTCTTGGTGTGGCTGTTGATGGCGACTACCGACGGCTCCCGGAGGAGGATGCCCCGCCCCTGAACGTGAACGAGCGTGTTCGCCGTCCCCAGGTCCACTCCCATGTTCCGTACGAACCGGGAAGTAACGTTACGTATCAACCACCCCATGAAAGACTCCCCGTTGTGCGGTTATAATGGTGGCGTGAGGGGGCCTTCCCAACCGAATGAAAGCGGTGAGCCCGCGAGATCCCCTGGGGAATCGCGGGATTCATCCGGGCGGAACTCCGGAGAACGAAGCGGAAGGGAGATCGAAACCCGATGACGTACGAGGAGTGAGCGCGTTTGAGAGGAGCGCCTGCTGCCGACCCCGACCTCTTTAGCTTTCCACGCGGCGGTTCGGATTCCTCCTGCCGGCATCCGGCTTTTAGCGAGATCGACCGCCCGCTCTTCACGGGTCCTCGGACAGGTTTCGCCTGATGTATCGAAAATGTCATCTCTGAATCGATTATTCCTTATTTTAGGGGGGGTCGGCTGGGAGGAGGGCGATATTCGGAACGTTTCTCCGGAATCTGAACAGACGGATCAGGAGAGGCGCTTCAATGGGTATGACACCGTCGGGGGAGCGAAGTTGAAGTCGTCTCGATGCACAACGGCGCCTGCCGCCTCATAATCTTTATCAATTTATGATCTGCATGATCATCGGCAGAACTGCCTCTATATATTAACGAGAAGGTAGGCTCACATGGAAGTTACTTTGAATTACGGCCGGGAAGGGTTGACGGTTCGGGTCCCGGAGGAGCGACTGGCCGGGGTGCTCCGGCTCCGGCCCGTCCCTCCCCTGCCCGATCCCGCAGCGGCGGTGGAAGACGCGCTCCGCTCTCCCCTGGGGGCCCCGCCGTTGGAGGAGATCGCGCGGGGGCGGAAAGACGCGGTCATCGTCCTGTGCGACGTGACCCGCCCCGTGCCGAACGAGCTGCTGTTGCGGCCCCTTCTGGAAACGCTGCACCGGGCCGGGTTGTCACGCGAGCAGATCACCCTCCTCATCGCGACGGGGCTCCACCGCCCCAACCTCGGCGCGGAGCTGGAGGAGATGATCGGGGCGGACCTCGCGCGGGAGTACCGGGTGGTCAACCATGCGGGCCGGGACGACGATTCCCACGCCGACCTCGGCTTCACGCAAAGCGGCACCCCCGTCATGATCGACCGGACGTACGTGGAGGCGGACCTGAAGATCCTCACCGGCCTGGTGGAACCGCATTTGATGGCGGGGTACTCCGGGGGGAGGAAGGTGATCTGCCCCGGCCTGGGCTCGTGGCGCACGGTGAGCGTCCTCCACAGCCCGAAGTTTCTGGAACACCCCGCCTGCACCGCCGGGCGGCTCGCGGGCAACCCCCTCCACCGCGAGCTGCTGGAGATCGCCCGCATGGCCGGTGTGGATTTCGTGGTGAACGTCACGCTCGACAGCGAGCGGCGGGTGACGGGAGTCTTCGCCGGGGAATTGGAGGAGTCCCACCGGGCGGGAGTGGCGAAAGTGGAGGAAGCGGCGAAGGTCCCGATCCCCGAACCGGCGGACGTG
>JAHWJO010000175.1 GCA_019348365.1 Armatimonadota bacterium
CCAGCTTGCCCGGTTGCGCGCCCGGCCCCGCCATCACGAACACCCCCTCCGGCGAGTGGTTGGCGTCGTCCGGACCGGTGTCGTTCTCATAGGTGTGAACTTTTCCCCCGCCGACGGTCCCGACGCTCCGCCAGTACAGGTTCCCCCAGTAGATGATGAGGTCCGGCACGATCCCGTTGCGCTCCGGCCAGAGCTCTTCCGGTCGGAAGACCTTCGTGCCGATGGGATTCCCCTCCGGGTCGCCCAGCGCCTCCAGCTTCTCTTTCAGCTCGTCGCGGACCCGCTCGTACACCTCCGGCTCGATGACGCCCTCCGGCTCCCGGCCCTTCACGTTGAGGAAGAGGCGGCAGTAGTACCCGCCCTCGCCCCAGGCTTGCGTGCGGCTCCAGTCCACCCGCGCTTTCCCGATGGGGACGGGAGACTCCGGCGGTTCCTCCAGCGCGAGGTAACCGTTCTGCAGAAGCCATTCGTTCACGCAGATGCCGCCGTCCATCTTCTGCGCGCCGTGGTCCGAGACGATGAAGACGGTCGTCTGCTCGTCGAAGTGGCGCATGAGTCGTCCGATCTGCTCGTCCACATGGACGTAATACTCGCGGATGACCCCCTCGTACTCGTTGCCGGGCTCATACTTCGAGTGCGTGGGGTCGAGGAAGCTCCAGAAGGCGTGGTGGATGCGGTCCATGCCGATCTCCACCATGGCGAAGAAGTCCCAGTCGCGGGTGGAGAGGAGGTGGTCGGCCACGTCGAACCGCTGGTCCGTCATCTCGTAGATCTCGTCGAGGATGCGGTCGCGGTCGTCGCTGCGGAAATTCTTCACGTCCACGATGTAATCCCCGCCGATGAGGGTGGAGATCTCGGTCTTCAGCTCCGGGGGATAGGTGAACTCATTGACGTGCGTATCGGGGGTGAGGAAGCATCCGACGAGCTCGCCGCGCACGGGATGGGGCGGGTAGGTCTGCGGCACGCTGAGGACGGTGACGTGCTTGCCGAACCCGCTCAGGATATCCCAGACCCGCTCGACGGTAACAGAATCGGCGTTGGCGAACGCGAGGCCGTCGTAGGAGTAATCCTTGCGGTTCCGGAAGCCGTAGATGCCGAGCTGGCCGGGGTCGCGGCTGGAGAACATACAACTCCACGCGGGCACGGTGATCGGGGGGTCGATGCTCTTCAGGCGGCCCCACGCGCCCCGCTCCACCAGAGATTTGATGTTCGGCAGGTCATCCAGCCAGGCATCGAACATGAGTTGAGGGGCGGCGCAATCCAGGCCGATGACGGCGACTCGCGGCTTCATTTCCACACTCCTTCCGTTTCTCTGATGAAGTGTGGATGATACGACCGCGAATGGCAATTCACGTAGATCAGGACTTACGCAAAAATAAGGGCCGAAGGGTTCGTAGTGCCGCCGTCTCGCAGGCACGCCGCCGGGACGGCGGCGCTACCCTCCCTCTGTGTGTAAGATTTGTAGATGAAAAAGCCCTCGCTTTCCGAAGAAGCCGAGGGCAGAAAGAACATGGGAGAATGAGAGCTACGTGATTTACACCACCGCTGGATTTCGTCGCAGGAGGCGGGGGAGCAGGAAGCCGCGCCCACCATGCTCCGCGCTGGAGAGCCAGCCAAGGATCAGCCCGAACGCCGCGCCGAACAGTACCTGATAGGGGTAATGGGCGTCCACCTCCACGCGGGACCACCCCACCGCGCACGCGATCCCGAACCATACGGGGGCCAGTTTGGGCCGGTACCGGAGCATAAGATATGCCAGGGCGAAGGCGAACATCGTGTGGCCGCTGGGGAACCCGCCCGAAGACCCGGAAGGGCGGTACAGGGGAATAGTCAGCTTCATGCTGTGAGAAACTATGAAGGTGCAAACACAGGCATCGAAAGCCCACCAGCCGGTCCACCGCTCCCGGACTCCCCCCCGCGCTTTCGGGCAGAGGAGCAGGCCGATGCTGATAATCAGGAAGCTGATGTAGATGGGGCCGCTGAAGAAATAGGCGACCGTCTGCCGGTGCGGCTCCTGAAGATAGCGATGGGTAAGGAATTGATAGACCGCGAGGAAGAGATAAAACGCGAGCCAGTAGAGATGAGAATGCCGGCGCAGATGTGAGGTCATGCAGTCACCCTTTGAAATTCTGGTCGGGGAGGCGTAGATCGTTCGTACCCGGTCGGACTCTCCCCATCGGCCGAAATCCATCCCTACCTGTATCGGCACTCTTGCCCGGAGTTCCACACCGGGCTGCGGAAATCGAGATCCTTCGGGAATCCGTCGCCGCATCCTGGCATAGCCAGGGAGGTCGTCTCCATTATACGGGTTTCGGACACACAATAGAAGGCCTGTCAGCGGAGTCGCAAGAAAACCCGCTTCAGGTCGAAGCGGGTTCGCTCATGGGTTCCGTTTTGCTCATCGCGTCAGGCGTGGGCCTTGGCCGCCGCGAAGTACTCGTCGATGGTGTGGCACTCCGGCTGCCGCCCTTCTTCCCGGCCGCTCAACGCCATCAGCAGCGCCCGCGCCGTGTCCAGGCTCGTCATGCAGGGCACCGAATGCTCCACGCTCGCTCGCCGGATCATCGTCGCCTGCCGCTCCGTCCGCGCCTCCGTCGAGACCGTGTTGATCAACAGGTCCGCCTGCCCGGTCCGCACCATCTCCAGAATGTTCGGATAGCCTTCCTGGATCTTGTTGATCCGGAAGGCGGGAACACCCCGCTCGTTGAGGAACTGCGCCGTCCCGTCGGTGGCGTACACCTGGAAGCCGAGGTCCACGAACCCTCTCACGATGGGCAGGGCCTCCTCCTTGTCCCGATCCGCCACCGTCACGATCATCTTGCCGCGATACGGCACGTCCACCCCGCTCGCGATCATCGCTTTGTAGAGCGCGCCTTCAAACGTCTTCTCCACCCCCATGATCTCGCCGGTGGATTTCATCTCCGGACCCAGGGTGATGTCCACCTCGCGGAGCTTGCTGAAGCTGAAGACCGGCGCCTTCACGGCGATGTTCTCCGGGGTGGGATGAAGGCCCGTTTTATACCCCAGTTCCTTCAGGGACTTGCCGAGCATGATCTGCGTGGCGACATTCACCATTGGGATGCCGGTGATCTTGGAGAGGTACGGGACGGTGCGGCTGGCGCGGGGGTTCACCTCCAGCACGTACGCCGTATCATCCTGCACCACGAACTGGATGTTCATCAGCCCCATGACCTCGAGTCGACGGGAGAGGGCGATGGCGTGCTGCACGATCTGGTCGATGACGGCCGGGGAGAGGTTCTGCGGGGGATAGACGGCCATCGAGTCGCCGGAGTGGACCCCCGCCCGCTCGATGTGCTCCATGATTCCCGGCAGGAGGCAGTCGGTCCCGTCGCCGATCACGTCCACTTCCGCCTCCACCCCGACGATGTACTTGTCCACCAGGATGGGGGAGTCGGGGGTCACGTCCACGGCGTGGCGCATGTAGTTCATCAGCTCGTCGCGGTTGTAGACGATCTCCATGGCCCGCCCGCCGAGCACGTAGGAGGGGCGCACGAGGACGGGGTAGCCGACCTCCTCCGCCACTTCGACGGCGGCTTCGGCGGTGGTGACGGCCCGGCCCGGCGGCTTGGGGATCTCCAGCTCCCGCAGCACGTCATCGAACCGCTCGCGGTCCTCCGCCATGTCGATGGACTCGAACGGGGTGCCGAGGATCTTCACGCCCGCCTTATGGAGCGGTCCCGCGAGGTTGATCGCCGTTTGCCCCCCGAACTGGACGACGATCCCTTCCGCCCCTTCCTGCTCGTGGATATTGAGGACGTTCTCCAGCGTCAGCGGCTCGAAGTAGAGCCGGTCGGAGGTGTCGAAATCGGTGGAGACGGTCTCCGGATTGTTGTTGATGATGATCGACTCGTAGCCCGCGTTCCGGAGCGCCCAGACGGAATGCACCGAGCAGTAATCGAACTCGATCCCCTGCCCGATGCGGATCGGCCCGGAACCCAGCACGATGGCTCTTTTCCGGGGGTCGGGGGTCGGGGGTCGGGGGCCGGTGGAGTTCGCGGCTTCGGCCTCAGCCTTGGGGGTTGTTTCACCGCTCGTATTTAATGAACCTCCGTGGGCATAGGCTACCTCGGAGGTTAGCACATCACTTTCGACCCCGGGTGGAGAGAGGAGGTTGGAATTGGCGGAATCGCTTCCGGCTTGAGACTCACCGACCACCGGCCACCGATCACCTACCACAGATTCAGCTTCATTCTCCTTCTCATACGCGGAATAGAAGTAAGGCGTCTCCGCCTCGAACTCCGCCGCGCAGGTGTCCACCATCTTGTACACGGGCACAATCCCGGCGGACTTCCGGGCATCGCGCACCTGCATCTCCGGCACGCCGAAGAACTGCCCGATGGTGCGGTCCGAGAAGCCGACGAGCTTTGCTTCTTTGAGGAGGCCCGCATCGTCGAGGGAGCCGGTACGCAGACGATTTTCCAGTTCGATGAGTCCCTGGAGCTTGTGAAGGAACCAGGGATCGACGGCGGACAGCTCCGCGACCTCCTCGACGGCCATGCCGCGCCGGAACGCCTCCAGGATCACGAAGAGCCGCTGGTCCGTCGCAGTGCGGATGCCCTCCTCGATCTTCACGTCGCTCCAGCTCTCCAGCCCCTTCCACCGGAGGCCGCTGACCGCGCTCCCCATCTCCAGAGAGCGGATCGCTTTCATCAGCGACGCTTCGAAGGTGCGCCCGATCGCCATAACCTCGCCCGTCGCCTTCATCTGGGTGCTGATGGTGCGGTCGGCGAAGGGAAATTTGTCGAACGGCCAGCGCGGGATCTTCGTCACGACGTAATCGAGCGCGGGCTCGAAGCAGGCGAGAGTCTTCTGCGTGACGGCGTTCGGGATTTCATCGAGGGTGAGGCCGACGGCGATCTTCGACGCGACGCGCGCGATCGGGTAACCCGTCGCCTTGGACGCGAGCGCGGAGGAGCGGGAGACGCGGGGGTTCACCTCGATGATGTAGTACTGGAAGCTGCACGGATCGAGCGAGAGCTGGACGTTGCACCCGCCTTCGATCCCCAAGGCGCGGATGATCTTCAGGCTCGCGGTGCGGAGCATCTGGTACTCCTTGTCCGAGAGAGTCTGCGACGGCGCGACGACGATGGAGTCGCCGGTGTGGACCCCCATCGGGTCGAAGTTCTCCATGTTGCAGACGGTGATGCAATTGCCCTGACCGTCGCGCATGACCTCATACTCGACCTCTTTCCAGCCCTTCAGGTACCGCTCGATCATGACCTGGTGGCGCATGGAGAGCTTGAGGCCGCGCTTGCCAATCTCGACCAGCTCGTCGGCGCTCCAGGCGATCCCGCCGCCCGTGCCGCCCAGCGTGTAGGCGGGCCGAACGATGAGGGGGTAGCTCTCCCGCCGCGCGAGGGCTTCCAACTCCTTCTCGCTCTCGATGATCCAGGATTCGGGGACGGGCTCGCCGATCTCGCGCATGAGGGCGCGGAATTCGTCGCGGTCCTCGGCCTTGCGAATGGCGGTGAGATTGGTGCCGAGGAGTTTGACGTTGTACTTGTCCAGAATCCCGAGGGTGGCGAGCTGCGTGGCGAGGTTGAGCCCGGTCTGCCCGCCGAGGGTGGGGAGGAGGCCGTCGGGGCGTTCCCGCGCGATGACCTGCTCGGCGAATTCCGGGGTCAGCGGCTCGATGTAGACCCGGTCGGCGATCTCGGTGTCGGTCATGATCGTCGCCGGGTTGGAGTTGATGAGCACGACCTCGATCCCCTCCTCTCGGAGGGCGCGGCAGGCCTGGGTGCCCGCGTAATCGAACTCGGCCGCCTGCCCGATGATGATCGGGCCGGAACCAACGACGAGGACTTTCTTGATGTCAGGGTTTCTGGGCATGGGGTCCTTTACAGCTCTGTGAATGAGTCGCGGATCTCACTTCGTTCAATACGCGGATTTGAACGGATTTTCGCGGATAAAACCGGCTGATGCATTTAGAATCCGCGTTGATCCGTTCAAATCCGTGTGCCGAAGGCCCGCGACCTATTCTCATTAACGCTCCAGTCGGTCCACGAACTCCTGGAAGAGCGGGTCGCTGTCCCAGGGGCCGGGGCTGGCTTCGGGGTGGTACTGGATAGAGAAGATGGGGAGTTCCCGGTGGCGCAGGCCCTCCACGGTGCCGTCGTTCAGGTTGATCCGGGCGACCTCCATACCGGAGCCTTCCAGCCCTTGCGGGTCCACCGCGTAGCCGTGGTTCTGGCTCGTGATGGTGACCGCGCCGGTCTGGAGATCCTTGACGGGATGGTTGCCGCCCCGGTGCCCGAACTTCAGGGGGAAGGTTCTTCCACCGAACGCATCGCCGAGGAGCTGGTGGCCGAGACAGATCCCGAACAGCGGCTTCTTCCCGACGAGCGCCTCCACCGTCTCCAGCGCGTACCCCAGCCGGTCCGGGTCGCCGGGGCCGGGGGAGACGAGGACGCCCGCCGGGTCTATCTCCAGCAGCTCCTCCGCTCTCGCGGTGGCGGGGAAGATGTGCGGCTCGCAGCCGAGATCGGTGAGCCTCCGGAGGATGTTGTACTTCACTCCGAGGTCCAGCACGGCGACGCGCCACGCCTGCGTTTCGGCGGGGACCGGGCCGGTGTGGGGAGAACGCCGGACCTCCTCCGGTTTCCAAACGAACGGCTTCTCCGTGGAGACGCGCTGCACGTAATCGATGCTCCCGTAGTCCGGCGCGTTGTGGATGTGCACGATGAGTTCCTGAGCGGACATCTCGGTGGAGATGCCGCCCATCATCACGCCGATCATCCGCAGATGCCGGGTGAGGGCGCGGGTGTCCACCCCCGCCACCCCGATGACCCGGTGCGCTTTCAGGAAATGCTCCAGCGTCTGCTCGCTGCGCCAGTTGCTGGGAACGGGGGCGAGCTCCTTCAGCACCGCGCCGCGCACCTGCACCTGCCGCGACTCGAAGTCCTCCGGGGTCACGCCGTAGTTCCCGATCAACGGGTAGGTGAAGGTGAGGATCTGCCCCCCGTACGAGGGGTCGGTGAGCATCTCCTGGTACCCGGTCATGCTCGTATTGAAGACGACCTGCCCGGTCGTCGTCCCCGGCGCGCCGATGGAGGTCCCCTCCATCACCGTGCCGTCTTTGAGGGCGAGGATGGCTTTCACTCCCGCGTGTCTCCTTCCAGGGGGCCGCCGTACACAAAGGCCCCGTCCCGTATCGTCATCATGACTCGCCCTTTGAACTCCTTCCCAATGAAGGGGGTATTCTTGCTTTTGGAGCGGATGTCGTCCTTCCCGAAGGTCCATTCCTGTTCGGTCGAGAGGACCGTCACGTCCGCCGCCGCGCCGACCGAGAGGGAGCCGCCCTCCAGCCCGAACGCCCGCGCCGGGTGGAGCGCGAGCCGCTCCACGGCCTCTTTCGCGCTGATCGCCTTCGGGTGGACGAGCTGCGTCCAGGTGAGGGGCACGCACGTCTCCAGCCCGATGATCCCGTACGGCGCAAGGCCGTACTCCACGTCCTTCTCCTCGAAAGCGTGGGGCGCGTGGTCGGTCGCGATGGTGTCGATGGTCCCGTCGGCGATCCCGGCGATGACGGCCTGAACGTCCTCGCGGGTGCGGAGCGGCGGGTTCATCTTCGTGTTGGTGTCGTAGCGGCGCTCCGCCACCAGATCGTCGGTGAGGGTGAAGTGGTGGGGGCAGCCCTCCGCCGTCACCTGAACGCCCCGCGCTTTCGCCTGACGGATCATCTCGACGCTCTTCGCGGTGGAGACGTGGCAGATGTGCAGCCGGCAGCCGGTGTACTCCGCCAGCAGGAGGTTCCGGGCCACCATGATGTCCTCGGAAACGTCGGGCATCCCGCGCAAGCCCAGCCGCGCCGAGACCGCGCCCTCGTTCATGTCCCCCGTGCCGGAGAGCGACTTGTCTTCGCAGTGCGCGACGAACGGGACCTCCAGCATCCGGCAGTACTCCATCGCGCGGCGCATGGCTTCGGCGTTCTGGACGGGGAAAGCGTCGTCGCTGAAGGCGATGCAGCCCGCCTCCCGGAGGTCCGCCATCTCGGCGAGTCGCTCCTCCCTGAGGTCCTTGAACGCCGCGCCGATGGGGATGACCCGCGACCCCTTCGCCTCGCGGGACCGCTGCATGATGTAGGCGACGGTCGGGGCGGTGTCGATGGGGGGGAGGGTGTTGGGCATGCAGAGGAGGGTGGTGAACCCTCCGGCGGCCCCGGCGATGCTCCCGGTGAAGATGTCCTCTTTGTACTCCTGGCCGGGGTCGCGGAGGTGGACGTGAACGTCGATGAAGCCGGGGCAGACGAGGTGATCCGGGGTGAGCCGGACGACCTGTTCACCGTCCAGCGGCTCCAGCGCCCGCCCGACGGACACATCGGCGATCTTGCCGTTTTGGATGCGCACGTCGGCCCGCTCGTCGATGCCGTTCTCGGGGTCCACGACGCGCCCTCCGGTGAGGAGTAGGTTAGATGAATTGAGGATCATTTACGAAAGGTTCTCAGGTTCAAAAGAGTAAAGCCAAGTCAGTGTAAGTCTGATTGGGTTCAGACTGAATAAAAAGAGGTTCTTCGCTGAATCAGGTGGGTAAGGGGAAGCGGAGCTTCCCGGCA
>JAHWJO010000176.1 GCA_019348365.1 Armatimonadota bacterium
GTGCAGCCGGGGTGCAGCCGGGGTGCAGCCGGGGTGCAGCCGGGTTGGGCAGGAGGGCGGCGGTAGGCGCTCCCGGCACGAACCTATGACGGGTGGGACCTTCTTTTATTGTCAGGGCGGGATAGTGTACGATCAAACCGGCAGGGCCTTACCGGAGTGCGGGCCCGTTACCGCCGACGGGGGCCGTATTCCGATTCGGCAACGGAGGGGATTGCGGTGTCACGCTTTTTCTATCCCTCCCGAGGGTGCTTGAAACCCGTCCCCGGCCGAATCCCACCCTGACTTCAGCGCCGCCCCTTTCGTAACGAATTCGTTGCACCCGTCTCCCGGCGTCTCGCCCTGTAAATCACAACCTCGGCGGCCCTTCGCAAGGATGAGGAAGGCGAACTGGTTTTCCGAAGAGGTGAAGAGGTTATAAAATTACACAGCATGTAACAACATGTACATGTATAAGAACTCATACACGGTATCGAAGAGTCCAGTTTTCACCCGGATTGTACCTGCCCCGGACGGCGTTAAGGAGCCCAGTAGAGGAATCCGGGAGTAGATGGCCGGGCTCACAAACTTATAGAGATGAAGAGGAATAAAGAAATACAGGGGAACCTCTTGCAAAAGCATAAACTCCACTTTAATAGGAGCCGCGTCGAGATGCCACCGTTTCAGATGAACCGCCGGGACGGCGGGGAAACGGGAGCGTCAAGGAGTGATGCGGCATGCCTGTAGATCCGGAAGATGCGATTCTGGTCCGTCGCGCTCGAACGGGGGACATCACGGCCTTCGAGAACCTGTTCGATAAGTACCAGAAGCCGATCTACAATATGCTCCTGCGCATGCTCCGGTCTGCGGATGACGCCTCGGATTTAACGCAGGATACATTCATTAAGGCGTACCGAGCCCTGGGCAGCCTGCGGGAAGAGGCCATCTTCTACCCGTGGCTCCGTCAGATCGCGGTCAACCTGGCCCGCAACCAGTGGAAGCGGGCGGGGCGAGTTCGCATGACGTCCATCGACGAGACGCAGACGACGGACGAAGGCGAAGAGATGAGCCGGGAGCTGCCGGACTTTACGGCGAACCCGGAAAACTTGGCCCAGGATGAGGAGCTGCGCCGTAAAATCGAACAAGCCATATCCACCTTATCAGAAGATCATCGAACCGTGGTGACCTTGCACCACCTGGAAGGGATGCCGGTGGCCGAAATCGCGGATCTGCTGGGGATCTCTGTGGGAACCGTGAAGTCCCGGCTGTCACGGGCCCGCGACCAGCTGCATCGCAAGCTGAGCGCCTATGTGCTCACGGAGATGCCCACCTGACCCTCCGGCAACAACGAGGAAAACAGATGATTACACCCTCTTCTCCGGAAGAAGACGATCATCGCTTTAATTGGAATAGGTTTATTATCATGCTTACCTGTGAGAAATGCGAGAGGATCATCGCGCGGTACGTTGTTGGAGCCTTGCCGCCCTGGAGTCGGGTGGCGGTCACGCGGCATCTCGATGCCTGCCCCCCCTGCCAGCGGATCGTGGAATCGCATTACCGCGTCACCCTCCTGATGGAGCGGATCCCCGGAGAGGATCCGCCTACCGGCCTCTGGAACCGGATCTCCAATGAGATCGCTCAGGAACCCCCCGGACACGACCGGGTCCCGTCCACACCCCGGGACTGGCGACCCAGCCTCCTCGTGGCGGCGGCGGGCCTGACCGTCGGCGTTTTCCTCGGACAGGCGTTCAATACCCTGCCGGAGTACACCGGCGCCTCGACCGTCGCAACCATGGCCGACACCTCGCCCCAGATCGCGACCTTCGTTCGGCAGCACAGCCGCATGGCGGCGGATGATCCGTTCGCGGATCGCGTCTCCCTTGCGGCCTACCAGACGGCGGCGTTTCGCGAAGCCGAGCAGGTAGAAGGGGAGACCGTAACGATCCCATGAAGTGGCTAGCTGGAGTTGCGATAGCCTGCCTCCTGGCGGGCCTCCTCATCGGCCTCGCCCGCCAGAGAGAGAGCGACCCCGAAGCGGTGCGCCTGCTCAACGCCGCCATCGAGGCCCCCTCCCGGCAGGATTACACGGCCAAAGCCACGACTTTTGCCAGCTACGGCAACGACATCCTCCACTCGGAAGCCATGGTCTACAACGGCAAAGGCGGCCATTCCCGCATCGAGTACCGGCTGGGGAGCATGTCGGGCGTGATTGCGGGCCGCACCGGAAAAGGGATCGATTGGCGGTTCGACCCCCTCAAACGGCATATGATCGCCGGCATCCGTCCCACCGTCGGGGATCCGAAGTCGAGCTCCGATCTGGAACTGGTGCTGGACAACTACCGCGCGACCGTCGAGGGCCGTACGGAGATCGCCGGGCGACCCTGCACCGAAGTCCTTCTCCGGCCCAAAAGCGGCGCCGGCGGATCGCGGAGTCTCTGGATCGATAATGAGACGGGGGTCATCCTTCGCTCGGAAGAGCGCAACGCGGAGAACGAGCTGGTCGCCGCCACGCGCTACTCCTCGATCCAGTACGGGCAGACCGCGACCCCGGACATGTTCCTGCCGATCCCGCCGGGAAGCGAGCCCGTACAGTGGCACGCGGAGGATAATTTCGCGAACGAAGTGACTCCGGAGGCGATTGAAAAGGCCCTCGGTATTCCTCATGTGCAGCCGAAATACCTCCCCGCCGGGTTCAAGCTGGAAGGCCATTACATCTACCGCTGTCCGGGGTGCGATACCAAGACAGCGGTGTCCCGATACGTGAACGGCTTGAACAGCCTCTCCGTGGTCCAGGCGCCCGAAGACTGCGAGCAGCACATGGTAAAGAAGCCGCTCGATTTCGGGCTGGGGAAAGTCGTCTTCGCCAAGAAAGGGCCGAGCTACTTCTGGGTCATGGGGGAATTGCCCCAGCAGGAGTTGGAGAAAGTCAGCCAATCCCTAGAAGTTCCGGCAGTGGCGAAGCAGTAAGCAAAAGATCCGTCCAGTCGGATTCATCGAATGAAATGATGCTGATCGGGCCGGTCTCTCTCTGGATAGTGGAGGGACCGGCCCTTTTTGCGCTCCGCCGCTTTGTGTTACACTCCTACTGATGAACGACGATTCCCTCCTTCAAATGCTCTCTCGGGTGCGATCCGGTGAACTCTCGCCGGAACAGGCCCTCGAATCCCTCCGCCTCCTCCCGTACGAGGATCTCGGTTTCGCCAAGCTTGACCACCACCGGGGCCTGCGAACCGGCGTGCCGGAGGTCGTATTCTGCCAGGGGAAAGCCGTGTTCCACACGGTGGAGATCGTGCAGCGCTTGCAGGAGCACAGCGGGCACGTTTTGGCGACCCGCGCCGTTCCGGAAGTCTTTGCCGCGATTCGGGACGCCGGGATCGATGCGACCTATCACGAGCTGGCCCGGATCGTGGAGGTGGGGGAGCGCGTTCCCAGCGCTATTCCCCCCGACCGATACGTGCTCGTCGCGGCGGCAGGGACCAGCGATCTCGCCGTTGCGGAAGAGGCCGCCATCATCGCCGAAGCGCTGGGCAGTCCGGTCCGCCGCCTCTACGACGTGGGGGTCGCGGGCATCCACCGCCTCCTCGACCACAGCCGCGACGTGATGGAGGCGAACGCCATCGTCGTGGTGGCAGGGATGGAAGGCGCGCTGGCGAGCGTGGTGGGGGGGCTGGCGAGCGCCCCGGTCATCGCCTGCCCGACGAGCGTGGGCTACGGCGCGAGCTTCAACGGCCTGGCGGCCCTGCTGACCATGCTCAACTCCTGCGCGAGCGGCGTGGCCGTGGTGAACATCGACAACGGGTTCGGGGCGGGCTACATGGCCCACGTCATCAACGCCCGGACGGGTGGGCCCGCCTGATAAGCTTGTATTATGAACGGCGTGATGTGCGGGTGGGATATGCGCGTAGAGAGGGCCGGCGGTTAAAACCGCGCCTGGAGGGGCACGAAGTCGCCCTCCGGCGACTCCACCCCCAGCCTGTTTTGTACATAAGAGCCGAATCAACCTCTAAAATGAGGCGGAAGATGAGTCCGCGAAGGCGGACTTCGTGCCCCTCCAGGCGCGGTTTCAACCGCTGGCCCATTCCGCCCCGCTCAGTTACACTCCCAAGACCGCCCTCGTTCCGCCGCTTACTCGAAAAGCTGATCCACGAACCATAGCGCGTCGAAGGGCCGGAGCTGGTCCATCTTCTCTCCCGTGCCCAGCAGCTTGATCGGGATTTTCAGCTCTTCTACCAAGGTCAGCGCAGCTCCGCCTTTCGCAGTACTGTCGATCTTCGTCAGCACGACGCCCGTGACCGGGATGATCCGGCTGAATTCCTTCGCCTGCTGAACCAGATTCTGCCCGGTGGTGGAATCGAGCACGAGGAGCACTTCGTCCGCCGGTCGCCCCCGCTCCCGCTCCACGATCCGCCCGATCTTGTTCAACTCGTCCATGAGGTTCGATTTCGTGTGCTGCCGCCCGGCGGTATCCGCCAGCAGCACGTCCGCTCCCCGCGCTTTCGCCGCCTGGAGCGAATCGTAGATCACCGCCGCCGGGTCCGACCCCGCCTGGTGCTTGATAATGTGCGACCCGGTGCGCTGCGCCCAGATCTCCAATTGCTCGATGGCGGCGGCCCGGAAGGTGTCTCCCGCCGCAACCACGACCCTTTTCCCCTCCGATTGATACCGGTGCGCGAGCTTGCCCAGCGTGGTCGTCTTGCCGGTGCCGTTCACGCCCACCATCATGACCACCGTCGGGGGAGTCGGAGAGGAGCGGAGAGCGTGATCCCCGGTGGAGAGCATCTCGATCATGATCTCTTTCAGCACGTCCGAAACGTCTTCCCCGAGCTCCAGCCGCCGTTCCGACACCGTTTCGCGCAGTCGCGTCATCAGCTTCATGGTGGTGTTGACGCCCACGTCGGCCTGGATCAGCATATCTTCCAATTCTTCATACGTCTCTTCGTCAATCGTTCCGCGACCCGTGAGCATCTGATCGATTTTCCGGAACCATTTCAGCATGTCAAAGCCCTTTCAAAGCATGAGGAGGGGGGAGCCGGCGGCTCGTGCGAATACAGGGGGAACGGCGGCCTGTAAATTGACCCGTCTTTCCTAGTGTAGCTATAGTGATGCGGCGAGTATCAAGCCTGAATTCTAAGCGATGGAGGAGCCATGGAGCGCACGTTCATTATGGTGAAGCCGGATGGAGTCCGGCGCGGATTGGTCGGCGAGATCCTGCGCCGGTTCGAGGACAAGGGGTTGAGGGTGGTGGGCCTGAAGATGGTCGTTCCCAGCCGCGATCTGGCCGAGAAGCATTACGGGGTCCACCGCGACAAGCCGTTCTTCAACGACGTGGTGGAGTTCATCACCTCCGGGCCGGTGGTGGCGCTGGTGCTGGAAGGGCCGGACGCGATTGCCCTCACCCGCGCGATGATGGGCAAAACAAGACCGACCGAAGCCGCGCCGGGCACGATCCGGGGCGATTACGCCAACTCGACGGAGCAGAACCTCGTGCATGGATCGGACAGTCCCGAAACCGCGAGCGAAGAGATCGAGCTCTGGTTCCGCACTGAAGAATTGCTCTCCGAAGCCTGACCCCTCCCGCCTGATTCTCCCGGTACGGATCAACGACTTTTCCATAAAGGCCGGGGAGTGTAAAATCTTCGGTTTTGGAATCGGGCCGCGAGGGAAAAATTTCATGTCTCCGCAAACACTCTGAAGGTGCAGCGATTCGAGCTTTACCTGTTTTTCGGTTTGGAGGAGCAATATGAAAAAGCAGATCTTCGCTTGGGCGAGCTTCGGCTTCCTGAGCTTAAGTTTAACCCTCGGCACGGGCATGGCCCAGGCCGCAACCCGGCCCACGACGGAACGGCCTGCTGTACGGCGAGCGACGCCCCCCGTTCAACGGGCGAGAGTCTCCCAGCGGGACCGATTCTTCACCGTTCGCACCGATGCCTCGCGCTTGACGACCATGCAGGAGTGGGCGCAATTCGTGCAGACGGAGATCCCCACCCTGGATAAAGTCGAACGCGATCCGTTCTTCGTGGATCAGCATCGGCGCTTCGAGCGCGGCGAGACCCGCGTACCGGCCAGCCTCCATATCTTCTGAGCCTGCCGGTAATAATCAGGCCACGGGCTACAGCCCCGGAACAGGAATGTTTCCGGGGCTGTAAAATTTCAGTGGAAAGAGTCTTAAGCCGATGCAACCCGGTTTAGGCTCTTACGTCAGAAGAAATGAAACTCACTCCCTCTCTCAGGAGTACGCCGGTACGGTTGGCCAACCGTACCGGCATTTTTATGTCCATTTATGCCAGAGGTGCAAAAAGCACTCGCAGATATTGAGCCTATGAGGTACAAAGATCGTCCCGGCAATGGGAATACCACCCGCTCACCGAGAGACCTGCTCCTCCAATGAGCCCAGGTTCCGGAGTCGGGGCCAGCGCCATGCGGAGAGCGCCACGACCCCCAGTGTCATGAACCCGCCGAAGATCACAGAGGGAACCGTGCCGAGGAGCGTTGCGGCGACCCCCGATTCCATCCGGCCCAGCTCGTTGGATGCCCCGACGAAAATCCCGTTCACCGCCGACACCCGCCCCCGCATCTCGTTCGGCGTCATCCCCTGAATGAGCGTGGACCGGATCACCATGCTGACGTTGTCCACCGCCCCGCTCACCGCCAGGAAGAAGAAAGAGAGCCAGAAGTTCCGCGAGAGTCCGAACCCGATCATCGCGACGCCGAAGAGCGCGACCGATATCATCAGCGTCCACCCGGAGCGGCGTATCGGCGGGCGATGCACGAGCGAGATCGCCATCAGAATGGCCCCGGCGGACGTGGCAGACCCCAGCGCCCCCAGCCCCAGCGGGCCGACGTGCAGGATGTCCCGCGCGAACACCGGGAGCAGACCCACCGCCCCGCCGAAGAGCACCGCGAACAGGTCCAGGGTCATCGCGCCCAGGACCACCTGATTGTTCCGGACGTATCGAATCCCGCCCGTCAGGCTCTGCATCAGCGGCTCGTGCTGCTTCGCGGTTTGAGCGGGATAGCTGCCCATCCAGATCAATCCGCAGATGGAGAGGATGCCCGCCAGAGCGGTACAGGCATATACATGGGCCGGATTCTTCTGCAAGTGCAGGATGTAACCGCCGAGCATCGGGCCGATCAGCGCGCTGGCCTGAAAGATGGTGGTGCGCCATGTGACCGCGTTGGGGAAATGCGCCGGGGAGACGATCTGCGGCATCAATGCGGCCCCCGCCGGACCCTGAAATCCGAGGGCGAATCCCTCCAGGAAGAGGATCAGGTAGAGGGGCAGCACGTTCTGGGGAAAGGCGTACGTCGCGTAGATGAGGGCGAACGAGCCGAGGACGAGCGTCGTCTGGGTGAAATAGAGGATCGTCTTCCGGGAATAGCGGTCGGCGATATGACCCGCCAGGAGCGCCAGGCCGATGGACGGGACGACCTGCGCCAGACCGATCAATCCCAGGGCCAGGGGGTGGCGGGTGAGCTCGTAGATCTGCCAGCCGACTGCCACGGCCTGCATCTGTCCCCCCAGCGCCGCGATCACCCGCGCCAGGGAGAATTTCAGGAAATCCGGGTAGCGCAGAGCGGCATACGGGTCGTGAGCGCTCAAAGAACCTTCTTTCTAACGCATCGTTCCAGCATCACCTCAACCGGTCACCGTTAAGCGGCTTCCCAGGTGTTTCTCAGGAATTGCAGCGCTGCCGGGGCTTCCGCCTCGAAGTCTTTCCAGGTGCATTCGATGGAGATCCGCCCGTCATACCCGATCTGCTTGAGGCGGCGGAACAGGCCCACGGTGTCGTACTCGCCGGTCCCCGGCGCGAACCGCCCGGTATCCGCCACATGGACGTGCGCGAGTCGCCCCTGCGCGGCGAGGAGGTGATCCTGAGACTCGCCCTCTTTCTCTATGTGGTAGAGGTCGGCCAGGACCTGTACGTTCGGGTGGTCCACCTGATTCGCCAGATCGAGGGCTTCCGGAACGCTGTTGATGAGATTGGTTTCCCCCCGGTTGAGCGGCTCGATGGCAATAGTCACGCCGAACCGCTCGGCCTCGGTCCCGGCATCCCTCAGGAACTGCGCCACCTGCGCCAGCGCTTCCACCGGGTCGAGCTCCTCCGGCACGCGGCGGGCTCCCCCACTCCCGAAGACGATCACCTTCCCCCCGACGGCGGATGCCCGATCCATGAGGTGCTTGACGTACCGGTCGATGCGCTCGTGGTCCACCTCCGTCCCCACGATCTTGATACCGCCGGGGAGGAAGATGTTGAACGCCTCGCAGGGCAGGGTCAGATGCTCCAGCCGGTTCAGCATCGGAGCGAATTCGTCCCCGTCCTCATCGGGACGGAGGGTAGGCGCCGCCGGAAGCTCGATGAAATCGTATCCGGCTTTCTGAACGGCCTCCACGCGATCCAATGAGGCGCAACATCCAAATCGAGGCGGTGAAGCGGGCATGATTGAACTCCGATCTGCTTCTTTATGGATCTCTGTTGGGATTAGTGAGAGTGATCTTTGCAGAACTTACGCAGAGGGTAAAGCCTTTGTCATCCCAAGTCGTATTCACATGTCATCCCGAGCGAAGTCGAGGGATCTGACCGGACGAGAGAGAG
>JAHWJO010000647.1 GCA_019348365.1 Armatimonadota bacterium
TCGCGAACACGATGCGCCTCCTCCACCTCCCGCCGGAGATCCGGAGCTCCCTCGTCGAGGGGAAGATCACCGAAGGCCATGCGCGGGCCTTGCTGGGCATCCACGACCCCGCGATCCGGGAGCAGACCTGGCAGGGGCTGGTGCAGAAAGGCGGGTCGGTGCGGGCGGCGGAAACGGCGGCGCGCCGCAGCCGGGGGGGAACCGGCGCGGCGGCGGAGACCCGAACGGCAGTTACCCGAACGCCGGAACGCCGGGACCCCCACATCCAGGACGTGGAAGCGCGTCTGCGGCGGACGCTGGGCACGAAGGTAGAGATCGTGCAGGGGCGTGGGGGGAAAGGCGTCGTCACTATCGAGTTTTACGACGAAGAGGACCTCAACCGCATCCTCGACGGACTTGGCTGCGGGTAGCCCTTTCCCCATTCATTCGGTTCTCACTAAAAAGGGGTATGACGGCTAAGTTCGTCATACCCCTTCTCTTGTACGAGTGTACGAGTTTCTATCGGATCAGGGGGGCGGCATCCCCGGCGCGCTGGTCTTGGGCGCGGCGGGCTGGCCCGGAACCCCTCCCGCAATGGGCGGCGGCATCGGCTGCCGCGTGGTCGGAGCGATGGAGCTGTTGGGATCCGTCACCGTCGGGGGAGTCGTTTGCGGCGTGGAGGGCGTGGGAATCGGCGGGGTGATCGGCTTGCCGGAGGGGAGCCGGGTGGGTGTCGTGCCCGTCGTGGTTCCGGTCGTGGTCTCCGCCACCCTTCCGGTGGTCTCGCCCGTGGTTCCGGTCGTCTTCACAGGGCCTCCCCCGGTCTTCTCCCCGATGGAGGGCGTCGTCGGAGTCGTTCGCGGATCGACGACGAGGATGCTCCCCACCATTCCGGTGCCGTAGGTGGTGCCATCCCCCGGCTTGCCATGGAAGCGGCAATGGTAGTACCAACGCTTGCCGATGGGCGTGTCACTGGGAACCATAAACGTCCAGGTGTCCCCTTTGGGGATGCCGTTCGGGAAAGATGCATCGGAGTTGGGGCCGTTATCCCCCTGCGCATTGTCGGTGGTGACCGTATGCCGATCGTCCGTCGGATTACTCCATGTGATCGGCTGGCCCGGAGCGACGGAAATGTCTCGCGGAGTGTAGGCGTGGGGATTTTCTTCCGCCCGAACCAGCACGGCCTGGTCCGGCACTTCCACATCAGTAACGACGCCCGGCGTCGGGTCGGTAATCGGCGCATTCGCCGCCTGATTGCCGGCCTCGTCGCCCCGGCAGCCCGTCATCCCGACCATGACTGCCAGACTCACTACGGACAGGAGGAGCGGTCCCCTCCTCAAGCGGTTGTGCTGCATGAATCTCCTCCATCCCTCAAGTGGAGGAAAGGGAGTACCCGACTGACGCATGGCGTATCGCTTCGGGTCTGCTCCTTTCCGATGATCAGAGAATCAAACGAATTGTCCTGATTAGTTTACCCGCTGGCCGATTCATGAAACAAAGCCGGGAGCCGCGAAGAAGCCTGTCGTCTCATGGAGTCGCGGCGCCTCTTTCTCTACTACGTGTGGCCCGGAAGATGCCCCCGGAAAAGCCGCCCTTCGTGGCTCCCCCGATCTCCCTCCCATACCCCTGGGTTTCCGGTAATCCAAGCGCGTGCGGAATCCAATCATGCAAAACGGCAGAGGATTCCGCAGGGTGTCTTCTCTTCGCCTGTGTATTCCTTCTGCCGCCCCTTTTCCGGCGCATCTGCCTTTGCTCCTCCCTGAAAGGAGAAGAGATGACAACCTCGCGTACCGTCCTTCAAACGATGATCACTCTCGCCTCGTCCTCCCTCGGGCTGGTGGCGGCGCTGGCCTGGAACGAGGCTATTCGCGCCACCTTCAAAGTGCTGCTGGGTCCGGGGGAGAATCTGGCCGCCCTCTACATCTACGCCGTCCTGGCGACGCTGGCGGCGGTCATCGTCCTGATCGCCCTGGTGCGGATCTCCACCCGTGCCGGCGGGGAAGCGGTCATCATCCGGGAAGCGGAAGGCTGAGAGACCGGACACGGTCCCGCCTCAGCCGGCGGATGCCCGAAGGAGGCCGGACGGGAGCAGGTCGGAGTCTTCATGCAGGGAGACATAATTCTCCTCCCCGGCGAGATCGTTTTCCAGCGCCCGAAGATGCGGCTCCAATCCGTGCACATCGAAGCCTTCCCCCTGCCACCCTTCCGCCGAAAGGGTTTCGACGGCGCTGCGGATCAATCCGCGCGGGCTCCGGTGCAGTCCAAGGCGGATCTGGTGGAGGGCGACGCACAGGCGCAGCAGGGCGCGGATGAACGTCGAGCGGTTCCGCCACCAGAGCACTTCCAGCGGCTCCACGCACCCGCGATAATCCCCCGCGTTGAACCGCTCGATGACCTCCTCCACCGGGCGAGGGTGCTGCGCCGCCAGACTCGCCCGCCGCGCCTGCCCCTCCGAACGCCGCA
>JAHWJO010000648.1 GCA_019348365.1 Armatimonadota bacterium
ATCCCCTGGTCGTCCACGAGACGACGCGGGGGGCGGTGACGGAAGCATTCCGGCGGCTCCGCTCGGCGATCCGGTTCCTCGGGGTGGAACGCCCCCTGCGCTCCCTTGTCGTGACCTCGCCGGGGATGGGAGAAGGGAAATCCCTCGTCGCGTCCAATCTCGCGGCGTCCTTCGCCCAGAGCGGGCAGTCGGTGATCCTGGTGGACGGCGACCTTCGCAAGCCGGCGCTGCATGAGATCATGGGCGTGGACAATCGCACCGGCCTCACAACGCTGCTGCTGGGAGACGATCCGCTCCACCAGGTCCTGAAACCGACGGAGATCGCCGGGCTTCGGGTGCTGCCCAGCGGCCCCGCGCCGCCCAACCCGACCGAACTGCTCGACTCGGCGGCGATGCGGCAGCTGATGGAGGACCTGACCGAAGAGGCGGACGTGGTCATCTTCGACACCTCGCCCGCATCGGTCGTGACCGACTCTGCGATCCTGGGTTCTCTTGCCGACGGGGCCATCATCGTCGTGGGAGGCGGGATCACCTCGCGGGAATCGCTCCTCGAAGCGCGCGCGACCCTGGTGCAGGCGCGGGTGCGGCTGCTGGGGATCGCCCTCAATCGCGCCGACTCTGCGGGCGGCGACGGCGCTTACCGGCTCTACGAGCGCTACTCCGAGAACGGCCATGCCGGCAGCAACAGCCATCGGAAATCGGAGCGCCGCGCGAAGACGAAAGTCTGAGGCGGGCGGAATAATCCGTCAGAGATAAAAGAGAGGGCCGGGGGATTGTCCCCGGCCCTCATCGATTCACGTACGAGTCCTCCCCCAAGATCAGGAATCCAGCTTCTCCAGCTTCGCGTACTCCAGCGAGAGCTTCTTCAGCCCCACGCCGTCGAAAACGACGGAGACGGTATTATTCGCGTCCGCGCCCACCACGATCCCCTCGCCGAACGCCGCGTGGCGGACCCGCGTCCCGCTCTTGTACTCCCCGCCGAGGGCCTTCACCCCGGCCACTTTCCGCCGCTGCGCCCCGAGGGTGGGAGTTCGGGGCTTCTCCCACGTCTCGGTCTTCGGCTTCGGCATCTCCGCGTTGGTGAGCGTGGAGGGGTAGCGGTTCGGCGCGTGGGTGTGGGGCCGCGAGGAGATCCGGGATGCCGCGCGGGAGCCGTCCATCCGGTTCCAGAGGTCTTGCTTCGGCGCTTCCGATTCCTTGCCCCGGTTGCGGGAAGAACGCTGCGGCGGCGTGAGGCCGAAAGTCTGCTGGAACAGCTCCGGCGGGATCTCGGTGAGGAACCGGCTCGACATGCACGCCTCCACCCGCCCGAATTTCATTCGCTGATAGGCGCGGGTGATATGCAGCGTGTCTTTGGCACGGGTGATGCCGACGTAGCATAACCGGCGCTCCTCTTCGATCTCCTCCTCCTGATCGAGCGCGCGGCTGATGGGAAACAGCCCCTCGTCCAGCCCGAGAAGGAAGACGACGGGGAACTCCAGCCCTTTCGCGGCGTGGAGGGTCATCAGGACGACCGCATCCGCATTCTCTTCGTAGGTGTCCGCGCTGCTCATGAGCGACGCCTGCTCCAGAAACGCCCCGAGGCTCGTGTCCGGCGCACGGGATTCGAATTCCACCGCCACCGTGACCAGCTCCTCCAGGTTGGCAAGGCGCTGCTTCGCTTCCTCGGTGTTCTCGCGCTTCAGCTCGTCGGTGTAGCCGCTCTTCTCCATGACGAGCGGCAGCATGTCGGAGACCTTGTACGTCCGGGCCTTCTCCCGCAGGCTCTCCATCGCGGCGTGGAAGGTGCGGAGCGCGGCGCCGATCTTCCCGCCGATCCCGGCTTCCGCCGACCGCCCGACGGCATCGTAGAGGGTGATCCCCTGCGCCTCCGCGAGATTCGCCAGCTTCTCCACCGTCTTCTCCCCGATGCCGCGCGCGGGGACGTTCAGGATTCGGCCCAGGCTCACGCTGTCGGCGGGGTTGTGGAGCACGCGGAGGTAGCTCAGGGCGTCCTTGATCTCCTTGCGGTCGTAGAAGCGGAGCCCTCCCACGATCCGGTACGGGATGCGGCGGCGGAGCAGCACCTCCTCCATCACGCGGGACTGCGAGTTGATGCGGTAGAGCACGGCGCAGTCGTTGTAGCGACCCCCCCGGCCCGTCACCTCTTCGATCCGGTTGGCGACGTACTCGGCCTCGTGGTAATCGTCTTCGGCGATGAAGAAGCGGATCAGGTCGCCGCCGTCGCGAGCGGTCCAGAGCTTTTTCGCCTTGCGGGCGCGATTGTTGCTCACCACGCTCCATGCCGCGTCGAGGATCGTCTTCGTGGAGCGGTAGTTCTGCTCCAGTTTGATGATCTTCGCGTCGGGGTAGGTCTTCTCGAAATCGAGGATGTTGCGGATGTCCGCGCCCCGGAACTTGTAGATGCTCTGGTCGTCGTCGCCGACGGCGCAGATGTTGCG
>JAHWJO010000177.1 GCA_019348365.1 Armatimonadota bacterium
TCGTCCGTGTTGTTCGCGTGGTGCGGGCCGCCGAGGTCGAGGCGCCGCCTATGCGGTTCCGCGCCCGGTAATCGGTGGTGCGAGCCGCCGCCGTGCGGCTCCGGCGCTTCTCTTCCGCCTGCGCGTCTTTATACCGCTTGTAAGCGTACGCGGTGCCCGCGCCGAGGATGACGGCGTTGGTCGTTTTCCCTTTCAGGAGCTGGTGGGCGGTCGCCGCGCCCAGCCCGATGGTCGTGTTCTTGCGGCCTTTCGCGCTCGCATGGGCCACGCCGGGGAGGGCCAGCGAACCGAGCATGGCCGTCACCGCCAGCGTCGTGCCGAGCGATTTCGTTCCTATCTTGAAGTCTTTCATCGTTTTCCTCCATGAGATCCCTGGGGAGGCTCAGGATCGAATCGGATCGATACATACTATGAGACGGAGAGGACTTATCGCCGGTTGCGTTTATTTGCAAAGATTGTTTGTTTGCTCCCGGCGCTTCCGATTCGACGGATTGAGCGGCGCTTGACATCCCCGTTATAATGATGCAGGAAGCGTACAGGGCGGCGATGCCCTCCTGTGTCGTGATCCTTCCCTTATATTCCCATCTCTATTCCTTCTCTATCGCTCCTTTCCTAAAAACGGTCTAAACGGATGATTTCACGGTATACGCTGCCCGAAATGGGGGCCATCTGGTCCGAGGAGAACAAGTTCCGCACCTGGCTTCAGGTCGAGCTGGCGGTGTGCGAGGCCCTGGAACGGATGGGCCGCATCCCCGAAGGCACCGCCGCCGAAATCCGCCGCAATGAGCCTAAGATCGACGTGGAGCGGATCGAGTGGCTGGAAAAGAACGAGACGCGCCACGATCTCATCGCCTTCGTCAAGTCGATCACCGAGCAGCTCGGCGACGAGGGCAAGTATGTCCACTTCGGCGTCACCTCCTATGACATCGAGGACCCCGCCCTCTCGCTCCGCCTCCGCCAGTCCGCCGACCTCCTCCTGGCCGACTGCCAGCGCCTCGCCGATGTCATCAAAAAGCGCGCGAGCGAGCACAAGTACACCCTGGAGATGGGGCGGACCCACGGCATCCACGCCGAGCCCGTCACCTTCGGGTTCAAGCTCGCCGTCTGGTACGCCGAGATGCTCCGCAACATCGAGCGGCTGATGTTCGCGCGAGGGGAGATCAACGCCGGGAAGATCAGCGGCGCGGTCGGGACCTACGCCAACACCGATCCCGAAGTGGAGCAGTACGTCTGCGAGAAGCTGGGCCTTACGCCCGCCCTCGTCTCGACACAGATCCTCCAGCGGGACCGCCACGCCCACTTCCTCACGACCCTCGCCGTCATCGCCTCCAGCGTGGAGAAGTTCGCCACCGAGATCCGCAACCTCCAGCGCACCGAAATCCGCGAGGTGGAGGAGTTCTTCGCGCAGGGGCAGCGGGGATCGAGCGCCATGCCGCACAAGCGCAACCCGTGGAACTCCGAGACCGTCAGCGGGATCGCCCGCGTCATCCGGGGCTACGTGATCCCCGCCCTGGAGAACGTCACCACCTGGCACGAGCGGGACCTGGCGAACTCCTCGGTGGAGCGGATCATCCTCCCCGACGCCTGCATCCTGCTCGACTTCCAACTCCAGAAGTTCGCGAACATCGTGGAAGGGCTCATCGTCTACCCCGAGAACATGCGGAAGAACATCGACCTGATGGGCGGGCTCGTCGCCAGCCAGCAGGTGATGCTCGCCCTCATCGACAAGGGGATGAGCCGCGAGGACGCGTACAAGGCCGTGCAGTCCGCCGCGATGAAGGCGTGGGAAGACAAGAACTTCCGCCAGCACCTGAAAGATGACCCACAGATCACGAGCCATCTTTCGGAGGAAGAGCTGGAAGCGAGCCTCAACCCGGAGTACCACCTCCACCGCCTCGATGTCATCTTCGACCGCCTGGGAATTTAGGGTTTTGGTATTGGGTGTCGGGTATGGGGTATTATCCCGGTGTTTTGTACCACTATTTACGAACACTCCTCCTCGCCCCATATACCTCCGTCTTTGTCCCCAACCCCCAATACCCTATACCCAACACCCGACACCCAGAAGGGGTTCAAATGCCGAAAGTCAAAGTCTACATCAAGCTCAAGCCCACCGTCCTCGACGCACAGGGGCAGGTGATTCAGAACGCGCTCCACTCCCTCGGGTACGAGAACCTGGAGCAGGTTCGCGCGGGCAAGTACTTCGAGCTGGAGATCGCGCACACGGACCGCTCCATCGAGGAGGAGGTGCGGGGGATGTGCGACCAGCTCCTCGTCAATCCTGTGATGGAGGACTACACGTTCGAGGTCGTCGGCGGGGAGGGGAAATTCGACACCCCCGCCGAAGTCGCGCAGGGGACGCCTTCATGAACCCGGTGAAAGCCACGAAATTCGGGGTTGTCGTCTTCCCCGGCTCCAACTGCGACCGCGACTGCATCCACGTCACCGAGGACGTGATCGGCCAGCCCACCCGCGTCATCTGGCACGGGGACACCGATCTCGGCGACGTGGACTGCGTGGTGCTCCCCGGCGGCTTCTCCTACGGCGATTACCTCCGCACCGGGGCCATCGCCCGGTTCTCTCCGGTAATGAAGGCGGTACAGGAGTTCGCCGCGAAGGGCGGCCTCGTGCTCGGGATCTGCAACGGGTTCCAGATCCTCTGCGAAGCGCACCTGCTTCCCGGCGCGCTCACCACGAACACCGGCCTGCGCTTCCTCTGCAAGTACGTTCACATCCGCGTGGAGGAGACGGACACCCCGTTCACCCATATGTATGAGAAGGGGCAGATCCTCCACTTGCCCATCGCGCACCACGGGGGCCGCTTCTTCGCCGATGAGTCCACGGTGGATCGTTTGGAATCCAACCGGCAGGTGATTCTCCGCTACTGCGACGCCGAGGGCCGCGTGACCGAAGCGGCCAACCCGAACGGCTCGATCCGGAACATCGCGGGGATCTGCAACGAGGCGCGGAACGTCTGCGGCCTCATGCCCCACCCCGAACGCGCCGCCGAGCCCCTCCTGAACTCCATCGATGGCCGCCGCATGTTCGAAAGCCTCGTTGGGTGATTGGGTCGTTGGGTCGTTGGGTGTGCTTCCTCCTGTACGGGTGTGCAAGGGGGTACCGGCCTGGAGCATGGATCAAGATACGGGCGTTTAGGAGCGACTCCCCCAACGACCCAATCACCCAAATAGGACCATTGTCCTATGGACCCTCTTCCTTCCGCACGGTATCCTAAGAGTATAGGGATACAACAGGCGGAATGATAGAAGGAAGAGACCGGTGAAGCCATTCTTACAGGAAATGATGAAGGGGATCGGGCGGTTTGTTTGCGCCTTGCTGGGGGGCATGAGGGTCGAGGGGCGGGAGCATGTGCCGTTAAAGAGTTCGGCGATCCTGGTCCCCAATCATTCGAGTGACTTGGACCCCGCCTTCGTTGCGATGGCGCTGCCCCGCATGGCATGGTACATGGCGAAAACCGAACTGTTCACGATGCGCGTGTTCGGGCTGCCGCTGGGGCCATTGATCCGTCTCATGCAGGCGTTTCCCGTGCGGCGGGAAGCGGCTCTGGCGGACCGCACCGCCCTCCGTACCGCCGAAGAGAAGCTGAAGAGCGGGGAGCTGCTGGTCCTCTTTCCGGAAGGCAAGCTGACGGAGACGGGCGCGTTGCAGCCGTTCCAGCCGGGGGCGGCCCTCATCGCGCTCCGGACGGGGGTCCCGGTGATTCCGGTCGGGCTCATCGGCACGGCGGAGATGATGCCTTACGGCAAGCTGATCCCCCGGCGCGTCTCCCGACCCGTAGAAGTGAAGTTCGGCGCGCCGCTCCCCCTCGATGACCTCAAAGACCTCCCTCGCAATGAAGCCGTCGCAGAGTTGACGCGCCGGATGGAAGCCGCCGTCGCCGCATTGATCGGGCAGCCGGTCCCCACCCCGATCCCGGAAGAGCGTTTGGAACTGCCTTCTGTGGAAACCTCTCCGGCAGAGACCTCATGCCTGAAGACGTGATGAACACGCATGCAAAATGGATGGGCTTCCTTCGCGGCGAATGAGAGCGAGAGACGACGGAGGCGGATCGTTATAGAAGGGGAGGCGGCGGTGGCGGCATGGGATGAGGTGATGGCGGAAGTGGAGCAAGCCTGCCGCGAGCGCGGAGTCCCGATGCTCGGGCGGGAGAAGGCGGAGGTCCTCGCGCGGCTCGTGGCGGAACGGCAGCCGAAGCTCGTAGTGGAGTGCGGGACCGCTATCGGCTACTCCGGGCTCTGGATCACCCGCCAACTGCGCGAGAACGGTCGGGGCCGCCTCATCACCCTGGAACTGGACCCGCAACGGGCGGAAGAGGCCCGCGTGAACTTCGAGCGCGCGGGAGTCGCCGACCTCGTGGAGCAGCAGGTGGGCGATGCGAAGGAGACGATCCGGCAGGTGAAGGGCGAGGTGGATTTCCTGCTGCTGGACAACAACTACGAGAATTACCTGCCGTGCTTCCTCGGCATCCGGGACCGACTCGTGGACGGGGCGCGGATCGTGGCGGACAACGTCGGGATCGGGGAAGGGGAGATGAAGGAGTATCTCGATCTCGTGCGGAGGGAGTATCCAAGCGAGACCGTCTGGTTCGACGTGGACCTCCCCTGGCTCACCCGCGACGCGATGGAAGTGACGGTTTATCGCAAGTAAAGCGGATCGGATGTTGAAGAGTTATGAAGGTGAGCTTCGATGGGACATATCGGTGTGACGGTACTCATATCATCCCAAGGAGATGATGAAGAGTCCATCTGTCGGGAAATTGATCGAGTATTGGCCCCGTACGATATGGAGTTGGAGGTGGAACCCTACCGCGATGAGTGTTGGTGTGTGGAAGAGGGAGCAGACCCGAAGTGTGGGGACTGCCATGGCACCGGTCAGAGTATGGAAACAATGAATCCGGAAGGGAAATGGGATTGGTGGGTAGTCGGGGGCCGGTACTCCGGGTTCTTTGGGCCAAAAGATATCGTGCCGGCTGTTGAAATTCCCCCCGGCGCGTATACATTTGCATTGGTGACCCCGGATGGGAAGTGGCATGAAGACCAAAGGAGCGTAAAAGAACGGTCCTCACCCGAATGGGTGGAGAAGTACCATCAATTGCTGTCAAACCATCGAGATTGTCTGGCGGTACTTGTTGATTGTCACGAGTGAGGAGGAGAATCAAAAGGCGACCCCTTAGATTTGGGATCGCCTTTTGGTATTCTGATCCGATGGAGGGCGTTACGGCTTCTCCCCCAGGAAGTGGAGGAACCACGCGCTCACCCGGCGGACGTACGCCTGGGTCTCGCGGTAGGGGGGGACCTTCCCGCCGTACTTCTTCACGGCTCCAGGCCCGGCGTTGTAGGCCGCCAGCGCGAGCTGAAGCTGGGTCCAGGTGTCTTTCCCGTCGTAGCGGTCGAGCTGGGCGCGGATGTACTTGATCGCGCCTTCCACGTTCTGCTCGATATCGTAGATGTTCCGCACGCCCAGGCCGGCGGCGGTCCCCGGCATGAGCTGCCCGATCCCCGATGCGCCGACGCGGGAGGTCGCGCGCGGGTTGAAGTTGGATTCCACGGCGAAGACCGCCATCACCAGCCGCGCGTCCACTTCGTACTGGATGCTGTAGTTCAGCACGGCCCGCGCGATCCGGTCCACCTCGCCGTCGGAGCCGCGCTGGTTGAAGTACCGGATGGCCCCTTTGTAAGCATCCAGCACTTCCTGGGAACCGGACGGCTCCACGCGGGGGCGGGTGATGCTCCGGCTCGACAGGGGCACCTTGCGGGCCGCAACGCGCTGGTTCTTCTTGAAGCCGGAGGGATAAGACTTCGCGCGGGCGGTGACGCGCGGCGCAGGTTTGGGTCGTCGGGCAAGCTGCTCGGAGGCGACTTCCCCCTCGGCGGCGATGGCGAGGAGATTGACTTCCCCCGAATCGTTCGAGGCCATCATGGATTTCAACAGGGCGCGGACGCGGGTCCCCACGCCGAGCGTCGGGGCCGGGCCGGATCCCACCAGGTTCGTGGTGGCGTTGTCGTCCATCCGCAGGAGCACGATGAACCCGTCTCCGCTCTCCGCAATCCCGGCGATGCTGCCCCGCAATTCCATCGCGGCGCCGCCTTCCGGATTGGGCGCGGCGGCCCCGGAGATGACGCTGTGCTGGCGGCACAGGGCCAGGTACTTCTCCGCGCCGAGCTGAGTCTGCGCGCTCGCCACGCCGCACGCGAGGCAGAGCAGCCCCGCCACGCAACCGAACTTGACCTTCCGGATCCAATCCATGCTTGAATTCACTCCCTCCGAGCCCCGGATCACGCCAAAGCTCAGCTCACAACGCCTGGAACTCGGGATGCCCCTTATCGGGGAGGAGGCGAAATGCCCCTTCCGTTGTTCCAGATTTTTACTTTATACGGCTCGATACGTGCGTGACTAAACCGCCACACCCAGCCGGTTCAACGCGTCGGTGGCGGCCCAGCGCACTTCCGGGCTGCCGGTCTTCGCGAGGGTGCGGAGGAGCGCCACGTTCTCCGGAACCGTCACCTGGCTCCGGTCCTTCCGCATGTCGCCCAGGGTCAGCACGGCCCACTTCCGCACGTTCGGGGAGCCGTTCCGGGCCGCCGCCACCAGATGCGGGATGGCGGGCTCGCCGAGCTGGGAGAGCACGCGCTCCGCGTGGTACACCCGGTTGTTGTACACGTCCTGCGGCAAGCTGCCCCGCTCATACAGCGCAATGAGCGGACGGACGATCTGGGCGCTCACCTCGGCGTTGGCCGGGTTCGTGCCCATCGCGGCGAGGCTCGATTCCGCGCCGCTCACCACCTCCGGATCGGGATCGCGGAAGCTCGTGATGAGCAGGGGGACCGCCCGGACCGCATCGGGGCCGGTGAACTTCGCCATGCCCTTCACCGCCTCCGCGCGTACTGTAGGAACCGGATCGTTTGCGGCGACGAGGAGCGGCTGGACGGTCATCGGGCCGCCGATGGTCGCCAGGCCGCGCGTCGCGTAGGTGCGGATCTGCGGGTTGGGGTTTTTCGCTTCTTTCAACAGGCGCGGCAGGGCGGGGGGGCCGATCTTCGAGAGCGCGGTGATCGCGTTGGCGGGCACGTCGTAGTTGTAGTTGTCGAACTGGTCCACCAGGGGATCGACGGCGCGGGGGTCCCGCGTCTCGCCGAGCGCGGTGATCGCGTCGAGGCGAACCTGCGGGTCTTCCTTCATGACGCGGATGAGATCCATCGTCGCTTGCTGGTCCTGAAGTCCCGCGAGCGTACGGATGACCTGTCGGCGCATGCCGGGATCGGTATCATCGATGTGGCGAAGGAGGTCCGGGGTCACGGTCTGGTCGTCGAAGCTGCCGAGCATGCTCGCCATCTTGAGTCGAAGCTCGCGGATCCGCTTCTTGTCGCCTTCGGTGTGGATGAGGGGCCGCACCGGCTCCAGGGCGGGCCGCCCGATCTTGGTCAGGGCGTCGCCCGCCGGGCCGCGCGTGTCCGGCTCCTTCAGCATCTCGACGAGCTCGGGGACCGCCGGCGCCCCGACGACTCCCAGGGCTTCGACGGCGGCGCCCCGCACGTTGCCGGAGGGATCTTTCAACGCTTCCAGCAGCTGCGGCTCCGCCACGTCGCCGATCCGCCCGATAGCCTTCCAGGCGTTCGTCCGGACGGCTTTCTCGCGGTCCTTGATCTTCTGCTCGGGGTCGTTGATCTCGCGGTCCACGCCTTTGGAGAGGCCGAGGAGCGCGCCGACGACCTGCCGATCCGCCTCGTCGCCAGCCTGGTTCGCGTAATCCTCCGCCGCAACGATGGCGGCATCCCGTACGTCCGGGGGCTGGGCGAGGATCAGATCCACGAAGCGCTCGTTGTCGAGGATGGTCTTGGCGGCGGCGACGCGGGTGGCTTGGTCCTTGCTCTGGAGAGACTGGAGGAGGGCGGCGTCCCGGTTGCCCTTGTACCAGGAGTAGAGCACGATCAGCAGCACGATCAGGACGATCGCGCCGATGGTGTAAAGTCGGGTCCGGTTATTCGGGGTCGTTTCGGGAGTGACAGCGGCTGCCATTCGGTGAGGTGCTCCTTGGGGTCGCTCTGGAGACGCTAAAGGGGAGAGGTGAGGAAGCGACCTTAAATCTAGGGTTCGCAGCGTGGGGCCGGAATCCTCCTCCGGTCCCACAAGAAAGTTATGTATAGAGAGGGAAAAGCGAGGTTTGAGGAGGCGTTGGTGGGGGTATGACTACCGCTCCTATCATACGGGAATTCGGGGAAACCGTCAACGCTTCACGCGTGGAGGGTGTTGAAGAATAGGGGAGGGGGAAGTCACTCTCACCCCCGGCCCCTCTCAGGATCAGCCCATGAGTCGCGGGTCTTCAGCCTATGAGTCACCCTCACCCCCGGCCCCTCTCCCAATTCTGGGAGAGGGGAGCCGAAGGAGTGACGTTAAGGGAAGAATCTGAATCTATACGGAACGGGATTCTGTACGGTATAGTAAACAGAGTACTTCTCCGTACCGTAATCTGAGTACTTCCCTCCGAGGAAATTCCTGACCTTTACAGTCACC
>JAHWJO010000178.1 GCA_019348365.1 Armatimonadota bacterium
GATCCCCTCTCCCAGAATTGGGAGAGGGCCAGCGCGAAGCGCGGGGGTGAGGGCGTTTGAGTCGTGAGTCGAGCGGAATCCACAACAATAACGATCCACCCCGTGACCGTCAGGCTAAATTATCGATGGGCACGGGCTCCACAGGGTCGGCAAGGTCGAACTTGAAGATTCGGGAGAAGAAATACAGCTCTCCCTCCAGCGCGCGCTTGATGTTCTCGGCTTTGCGGAACCCGTGCTGCTCCCCCTCGAACGGCACGTACGCCACCGGAATCCCCTTCCGGCGCAGCGCTTCCACCATTCGCTCGGCCTGGTTGGGCGGCACGATGGCGTCCTCCAATCCCTGAAAGAAGATCACCGGGCAGGAGAGCCGGTCCGCGTGGTGGATCGGCGACCGTTCGATGTAGAGGTCCCGGCGCTCGGGGTACGGCCCGATCAGGCCGTCGAGGTAGCGGGACTCGAACTTGTGGGTCTCCTGCGCCAGCGCCTCCAGGTCGCTCACCCCGAAATGGCTCGCCCCGGCCTTGAACACGTCCCGGAAGGCGAGGGCGGCAAGAGTGGTGTACCCCCCGGCGCTCCCCCCGACGATGGCGAGGCGGTCGCCGTCCACCTCCCCGCGCTCGACGAGACTCAGCGCGCCGTTCGCGCAGTCGTCCACGTCCACGATTCCCCACAGCCCCTTCAGCCGCTCCCGGTACGCGCGGCCGTACCCGGTGCTGCCGCCGTAGTTCACGTCCAGCACGGCGAATCCCCGGCTGGTGAAATACTGATGGCCCAGGTTGAGACCGGCCCCGGCGGCGGCGGTGGGACCGCCATGGCTCATCACGACAAGCGGCGGCTTCTCCCCTTCCGGCCCAATAAAGTCCCGGTTCTTCGGGGCATAGTAGTAGCCGTAGGCGGAGCGGCCGTGGGTGGTGGGGAACTCCACCGCTTCGGGCAGAGTGAGGTAGCCGGGATCGATCTCCAGGTCGGACGAGCGGCGGATCTCGCGGGTCTCCCCGGTGATAAGGGAATATTCAACGACGGCGGAGGGGCGAGTGGGGGAGGATCCGATGAAGTATATTCGCTCCGGCCCCGCCTGGAGGGATCGGAAGCCGGAATACGGCAGCAAGAGGTCGTCCAGCTCTCCCGAAGCCGCATCCAGAATCGCGAGGCGGGTGATCCCGCGCTCCTGATAGGTGCAGAGAAGGCGGTCCGCCGACAGGAAGGCGTACGTCGAGGTGCCGAAGACCCAGGCAGGCTCCCCGAATTCCGCCTCTTTCGGGCAGAGCGGCTCGACTCCCCCGCCGCCGAGGCAGTACAGGTTCCACCATCCCGTGCGGTCGCTGACGAAATGGAGCGCGCCGTCCGGGGACCAGTGCGGGGCATAGACCGATTCCTCGTCCCCTCCCGCGACCCTTCGAGCATCCGAAAGGATCCCGTCCCCGTCCATCTTCGCAACCCAAAGCTCGGTTTCGTCCCAGGGCATGTTCGGATGGTTCCAAGCCAGCCACGCCAGCCGGGAGCCGTCGGGACTGAGGCGGGGCGCGGCGTAAAAATCGCTGCCGGAAACCAGAATGGTCGGCTCGCCGCCATCGAGGGGGACGGCGGTGATGGTGTTGACGGCTTCCTGACCCGGCGAGGAGTGGTCTTCCCTCACGCAGATCAGCCTTTCCCGCGTCTCGTCCATGACCGCATCGGCGAAGCGGAAGGGGCCTTCCGGCGTAAGGGGCGACGGGGACTCCCCCGGACGGATCCGGTACAGCCGCTGGTCCTCGAAGTTAGAGAAGTACACCGTCCCCCGGTGCGCGAGGTAATCCCCGCCGCCGTACTCGTGGACGCGGGTCCGGGCGTTGAAGGGGGGCGGGGTCAGGTCGGCCCGTTCCCCGCCGGGGGGCTGATGGACGATCACCTGCCGTCCACCCTCCATCGGGCGGCCCTCGATCCAGTAGAGATCTTCACCATCGAGGCGGACCTGCGAGAGGCCAACCGTCCCGGCGAGGATCAGGTCCGGAGTGATGGGAGACTTCCAGGAGCCGTAGGGGGCGACTTGCGGTTCGGGCACAGGGAACCTCCCTTCGAGGGTGGAGAGGGAAACGATTTACTGGAGAATGAAGTCGCGGCAACAAGGGCGCGAAGTCCCCCTCCGGGGACTCCACGACCGGCTGGATCTATTTGAGGAGGTTGGGCCTGTAGTCGGCGCAGGCCGACTTCGCGCTTTTGTTGCCCGCGACTTGAGTCGCCGGGCCATCCCATCCCCTCGTTTCCACCCGACCTCATTCCTTCCTGCCCGGTCCGTCGGACCGCAGGAAGGAGTTTCCGACGGCCACGGAGGAGTTATAACCGTAAAGTAAGCTGCCGGAAGGTCCCGGCTTTTGCGCCGTCCCACACGGTTCCGCACGGGTGAACCCCATGTTCCGACGCCCCCTCTTCCTGCCGCTCGTCGCCTGGGTCCTCGGCATTCTCCTCGCGAGGGATGCGGCGTACGGTCTCGCCCTCGGACTTGCGCTCGCCGCTGGCGGGCTGGCCGGGACGTTCCTCCTCTCCCGGCATCGGGGGGCGCTCCTCTCCATGCTGGCGGTGGCCGCCGGGTTGGGCCTCCTCCTCACCCTTGCGGCTTCTCAACCCGAACCCTATGATCCGGTGCATCTCCTTCGGGCGGAGACGAGAAAGAGTCCGCTCCCGGAACGCGCGCTCGCCGAAGGGATTGAGGTGGAGGTGATCGGTCGCCTCGCCGCCGACCCCGCCGCCTTCCCGAACCGCCTCGCCTTTCCCCTCACACTGGAATCCGCCGCCGTTCGGGGCGAAACCCTCCCTGTCTCCGGAAAGCTTCAGGTCAGCCTCTATCCCTCCCTCTCCCGCGACCGGCTTTCGGCTCCTCCCCCTCCCGCTTCGCCTGAAAATGCCTCATCGTGGACCTTCGGAGATCGTGTCCACTTGACGGGGATGCTCCGCCTCCCGCCCGCCGCCAGAAATCCCGGCGAGTTCGATTACCGCGCGTACCTGGCGCGAAACGGCATCCACGCGACCCTCTCCGTCCGGGGAGGCGAGAACGTCCGGCGCGTGGAGTCTCCCGGCTTCTCCTGGACCGGCCTCTGCCTCGCGGCGAAGCGAGGGATGGAAACAGGTCTGACCGCCACCCTCCCCCCCACGGATGCGGCGGTCCTCACCGGCCTGCTCTTCTCCGAGCGGCGGCAGTTGCCGGACGCGCTCGTGAAAGCGTTCACCGCGACGGGGACCGTCCATCTTCTCTCCACGTCGGGCGTGCATGTGGCGGTGCTGGCCCTCACGCTTCAGATGCTGTTCGGGCGGTCCCGCCGCCGGTTCAGGAAGCCGTTCGCGCTGCTGTCCATCGCGCTGCTCGTCGCGTTCGGGGTGATGGCCGGGATGCGCCCCGCCGTCGCCCGGGCGGTGCTCATGGCCGCGTGCGTCTACGCCGCCGACCTTGTGGACCGCGACGCCGACGGCCCGAACCTCCTCTGCCTCGCCGCGCTGATCCTGCTGGCCCTCAACCCCCTTGACCTCTACGATATGAGCTTTCAGCTTTCGTTCGCGGCGGTGGCGGGGCTGATGTTCCTCATGCCCCCCATCGAACAGGGTCTCCGGAGGGGGCTGAAAGTGACGGCTCACACCGGTTGGATAGCGAAGGGCGTTCAGCTTCTCGCGGCCTCCTTGGCGGTGGAAGCGGCGCTCGGCCCGCTGCTCGCGTGGCATGTGCAGCAGGTCTCCCTCATCTCGCCCCTCGCCAACCTCGTCGTGATTCCGCTGTCGGCCCCGCTGATCCCGCTCGGTCTCCTCCAGGCGGGAGTCGGCGCGGCGCTACCCCCGGCGGGTGAGATACTGGGGTATGCCGTTAGCGGGCTGCTGGGCCTCTTCACCGGCACGATATACGCCTTCGCGGCGGTCCCCGGCGCAACGCTCGACGTGCCGCCTCCGCCGCTCGCCTTTATCGGAATCTACTACGGCATCCTTCTGGGATACGCCCGTCCCTGGGCGCTAAAAGGAAACCGAAAACAGGACAAATCACCGGAGGAGGGCCATCTATCTGCAACCGTTCTGCCCTCCATCATCCTCACTCCGACTTTCTCACGGACGGCACGGCAGCGTCTCCCTCGCGTGGCGCTCTACGCCTCCCCGGTGGCGCTGCTGCTTCTGCTGTTTCGGGGGGTGTTCCCCGCCCCCGCGCCGTCCCTCCGCTTCACCCTGCTTGATGTCGGGCAGGGAGACTGCCTGCTCGTCCAGACACCGGACGGCGCGGCGATGCTCGTGGACGGGGGCGGTTTGCGCGGGTACGGCGACGATCCGACGGTGAGTTTCGATGTGGGCGAGCGGATCGTGGTCCCCGCCCTCCGGCGCATGGGGGTACGACGGCTCGATCTCGTCGTCCTGAGCCATCCCCACGACGACCATATCGGGGGACTCGGGGCGGTCCTCGAATCGATCCCGGTGCGCGGGGTCGTCACGAACGGCGAGCGCGGGGAGTCCGCCGCCTGCCGCCGATTGGAACGGGCGATCCGGGACCGGCGCATCCCGGAACACGTCGTCGGGGCCGGGGATGCGCTCCGGCTCGGCAGGGAGGTGATGGTGGAGGCCATGGCCCCCGCCCCTCCCCGCTTCACTGGCACCCGCAGCGATACGAATAACCATTCGGTCGTGCTGCGGCTGCGCTATCGCGGGTTCAAGGCGCTCCTCACCGGCGACATCGAGGCGGAAGCGGAAGCGCGGCTCCTCCCGGCCCTCGGCCGGGTGGACCTCCTGAAGGTGGCGCACCACGGCAGCCGATTCTCCACCTCGGAGGCGTTCGTCGAGCGCGTACGCCCGAGGGCGGCGATCATCGGGGTGGGGCTGCGGAACAACTTCGGTCACCCGAACCCGGAGGTGGTCCGCCGCCTGGAGCAGAACGGCGCGCGGGTCTTCCGCACAGACCTCCACGGAGCCGTCACCGTCGAAACCGACGGACACCGCATCGAGGGCCGCACCTTCCTCCCCACCAAGGACAGCCGCCCACCTCGTCCGATCCCTCTCGCCCGATGAGACTCCGGCAATTCTCCTGAAGGGAGGAAAGATCCCCTCCCCCGGCGAACCCCGGATGCGGAAAGTCACCCCCTCGCCCTTCCGGCCCCACCCAGGAGAGGTCTAAGAGTTCTATGCCGATCACGCAAAGCCAGCTTCGCGAGGCGCAGCAGCGCGCCCTGGACTATTTTGAACGGGCGGGAATCATCCTCACCCCCGAAGAGCGAGCGAATATCGAGGTTGCGGAATTCGGCCTCGGGCATCTGGAGGTCGAGGGGCTGGAGCTGCTCACCTACGTCAACACCCAGCGCTGCTGCGCCAAGGAACTCGTCCTCTTCCCCGGTCAGACCTGCCCGGAGCACCGCCATCCCCCGGTAGACGGCCATCCCGGCAAGGAGGAGACCTTCCGCTGCCGGTGGGGCCAGGTGTACCTCTACGTCCCCGGCGAGCCGGCGGACTCCCCCCGCGCGACCCCGCCCAACGAGCATTACACCGTCTTCCACGAGATCATCCTGAACCCCGGCGAGCAGTACACCATTCCCGACAACACGCTGCACTGGTTCCAGGCGGGGCCGGAAGGCGCGGTCGTCTCGGAGTTCTCCACCACCAGCCGCGACGAACTGGACATCTTCACCGACCCCGATATCCAGCGGCTCCCCGAAATCCTGGCGGGCTGATCTCACTGGTCCCACTCCGGCCCCACGCAATGGAAAGGAAGCGGGGAGAGGGAAAGAACGGACCTGATGTTCTCCTCTCGTTTTTTGAACGAAACTGTCCACAATAGAAGATGAGGAGCCATTGACCTCACCGAACCTTTTTTGCAGGGGGTGGCGTCACACGGAGGATGCCGGTCGGGAGGACCGGATCGGTTACGGAGGAGCACAGTGTTTAACGTGGCATCGGTGAATAGTGAACAGATCGAGTCGGTGATCGCCAGCCTGCGGGGGATCGAGGCGGTGAAAGCGGTCATCGGCCCCATGGGGGTGGAGGAGATCCACGTCATCGTCAGCGGTGGGCGTTCCCCCAAGCAGGTCGTCCGCGATATCGAATCGATCCTGATGGCGCGCCTCAACCTCCCTATCGACCACAAGATCGTCAGCGTGGCGCAGACCGAAGGCTTCACCAAGCCACTCGTGCAGTCCCGGTTCCTGGTAGTGGAAGTCGGCCTGACGGTCGCGGGAAAAGAGATGGAAGCGCGCGTCACCCTGGAGCGCGACGGCGAGAAGTTCACCTGTGCGCAGAAGCGGCCTTACTCGGCGGAAACGCAGCTCCGGCTCGTCGCCGAAGCGACGGCGGGCGCTATCGAGCAGGGCGCGCCGGACCTCTCCATCTCCATCGACGACATCCGCGCCCTCCCCTCCGGGGACCGCACCATCGTCCTGAGCGCGATCCGGCTCGGCGGCGGGCGGCGGGAAGAGTCCTACGTCGGTGCGGTCATCGCCTCCCACGACCTCTGGCGGGCTGCCGTCACCTCCACCCTGGACGCCCTCAACCGGCGCCTCACCCTCAACGACATGTAATCGGGGAGTTGGGAAATTGGGGAGTCGGGGAGTTGAGCATCTCCGGTCTGTTCATCCTTGGCTTGGGAGTGATGTTTCCTCCCTTATACCTATGGCATTATTAATTCCCAACTCCCTGATTCCCCAATTTCCCAATCAAATTTAGCCGGCGGCGGAGCGGAGCGAGCGCATCGAGCGGAGCGAGCGGACCTGGGCCTAGCGGCGCTCGGGTACCACCTGTCGAAAGGGGGACCCTCGCATGACCAAGATGCTGAGCTATATGCTGAGCCTGGTGGCCGTCGTCACCGCCCAGAGTGCGGTGCCGTGGGAATGGCCGCCTCCCTAGTGGACCTGGTAACACCAGTACTCAACCCATGCCGCCGGCTAAAATCATCGACATTATGCAGGAACCTCCCGATTTCAGAATCCAGAGCCTCCACGCGCGGGGTTTGCCGACCCGAAAGATGAGCGCAGGGATGGTCAAAAAGCGACACCAGGACGACACCTACAACCGTTTTCGGACAGGGATCATTCTCACCGGATGCCTGCTCTCGCTCGGGCTGGCCGCCTTCAGCTACCCGGCGTACCCCGAAGCGTCCCTCGTCTTCGGCTTCACGCTCGTCCTCGCCGCGACGTACTACTTCATCCTGCCCGTCCCCCTCGGCGCGAGCGTCATCGCCTACTCGTTCGATTTCCCGCTCTCCCTCGCCATGCTGCTCCTCTGCGGACCCTTCGCGACCGGACTCGCGCGCGGGGCGACCTGCTGGCTCTCCGCCCTCCAGCTCGGGCGCGCCCGCATGAGCCGGACCTTCGTCACCCACGCCGCCTTCAACGCGACCGTCAACATCCTCGCGATGGCGGCGGCGGGCTTCGGGTATCGGCTCCTGGGCGGGGAGTACTGGTACCTCAGCCGGTTGAACGGCGATGCGGCGTCATGGCACCCCTCGATCTTCGCGGCCCTCGCGGCGGGGATGCTGGGGATCATCAGCCAGGGCGCGATCATCAACACCTCCGTCACCCTTCGGGAGCGCCGCCGCTGGAGCGAGGGCTGGGTCGAGAACATCGGCTGGACGCTAGTTCCGAACCTGCTCCTCATTCCGTCGGGCCTGTTGCTCGCTTACCTCTGCGCCCGGCACCTCTGGTGGATCGGCCTCTCCTACTTCATCCTGCTTTTCTCCCTCCGGGCGTACATCAAGATGAAGAACGAGACGATCCGCGCCTACCTCGATACGGTGACGATGCTCGGCACGGCGATGCACAAGTTCCACGCCTACACCGCCAACCACCAGCTCTCGGTGGCGGCCTGGGCGGAGCGGATCGGTCGGCACATGCAGATCCCGGCGGATACCCTGCTCTTCCTCCGGTACGGCAGCCTCCTCCACGATATCGGCAAGCTACGCTGGGGCGAAGACCTGCTCGACAAGAAGGCTCCCCTCACCCCGGCGGACCGCGCGATGATCTTCGCCCACGCGGCGGACAGCGCCGACATCCTCTCGCGGATGGCCTACTTCAAGCGGGCGGTCCCGTGGGTGCGCTACCATCACGAGCGCTGGGACGGCCAGGGGTACCCGGACGGCCTGAAAGGGGCGGAGATCCCCCTGCCCGCCGCCATCATGTGCGCCGCCGATTCCTACCACGCGATGCTCTCCCGCCATCGGGAGTACAAGAAGCATCTCACGCGCGAGGAGGCGGTGGTGGAGATCCGCCGGATGTCGGGCGCGCAATTCCACCCCAGGGTGGCGGCTGCGCTCATCGAGATCCTGACCCAGCACGATCCGGAGCGCGCGGCCCGGAAGCAAGCGGTAAGCCTCGCAGTGGAGAACGCCGGAGAGGCAACGCTGAACGCCAACACGGAAACGTCTCTCGCCTCCTGCTCCACCGGAGGAGATAAAGGCAGTCGCTGAGTCTGAGAGTCGTGAGTCAGGAGTCGGGGAGTTGCGCCCTCACCCCCGCGCTCCGCGCTGGCCCTCTCCCAATGCTGGGTGACATGCTCCCCAAAAACTGGTCCACAAGATGTGTTAGAATCCGGCACTTGCTA
>JAHWJO010000179.1 GCA_019348365.1 Armatimonadota bacterium
GCCGCCCGTCGCTGAAGTCCGCTTCCACGCCCGGTGTCGGCGCACCGAGGATCGAATCCGCGAAGGCATGCATCATCCGTCCGAGCGCGTAATCCGTGCCGGAGCGGGACTCCTCCGGCAGATCCAGAGATTCCGGGTCGCGGGTGAGGGGCTCCAGCGTCACCGTATCGGCGTGGCCGCGCGAGAGGGCTGCCCGGATGCTCCCCTCCTCCCCGAAGACCTCCAGCTCGTTGTTGCCGCCGCGCAGCTTCGTCACCCGGCTCACCATGAACTCGCCCTGCAAGCCCGACTCCGCCCGCCAGTACGCCCCGGCGAGGTCGTCCGTCGTCACCTCGCGCAGCGCGCCCGACTTCCGGTCGGGCCGGGCGCGGCTCACCCGGAGCATCGTCCCGCACACCTCGGTGACGGGCTCCAGCGCGAAGTTCAGGAGGTCCAGGCAGTGCGAGCCCATGTCCTGGAGCACACCCGCGCCGCTCTCTTCGGCGTAGTGCCGCCAGGCGAGCGTCGAATCGGGGTGGAGATCCCGCCCCCCCTCGAACCGCACCCGCGCGAAGTAGGGCCGCCCGATCTTCCCGGCCCGCACCGCCCCCCGGAGCGCCTCCAGCCCGTGCAGGAACCGGAACGTGAAGGCGACCTGCGCCACCCTGCCGGACCGCCGGGCGGCGGCCTCCATGTCGCGGGCCTCGCAGGCGTTCATAGAGAGGGGCTTCTCGCAGAAGACGTGCTTGCCCGCTTCCAGGGCCGTGAGGGCGATGGGACAGTGGGCGGCGTTCGGCGTGACGATGCAGACCGCGTCGATCTCCTCCCGCGCGAGCAGCTCGTGATAGCTGGCGTACACGTCGGGGATGCCGTTGCGGTCGGCCATGGCACGGGCGTTGGCCTCGTTGCGCCCGCACAGCGCGACGACCTGGGCCTGGGGATGACTCTGGAGTCCGGGGATGTGGCAGGTTTCAGCGAACCCGCCCGCCCCGATGACTCCGCAGAGTAGCGTATCCGGCATGGAGAACTCTCCTTTGAGGCATGAGGAACAAGCGAGGAGCGGCCAGGGGAACCTGGGTTCCCGAGCGAGAGCTGCGTGGATTCCTCAACCGTCACCCCTATACGCGGAGGGGTAAGAAAGCCCCTCCCACGGACAGAAAGAAACGTCTCGGGAACTATGATTCCTGAGACGATCAAGAAGAAATAAGTCGGGTTTCCGCTCGGGAACCCAGGTTCCCGAACAGGGGGTGAAATCCGCATGAAAGCAAGTGACGGTGGAAATGCAGCCGGACCTATCCCGATCCTCTCAGCCGGTCCAGATGCTCGCGGATGATCTCGGCTTCCTCGGGCTCCTCCTCATTCAGCCGCACCAGCGTCACCACCCGCCGCCGGAATACGATGGGCTTCCCTTCAGGGGAGGACCGTAAATGCTCGCGCATCAGACATCCGATAGGCGTAGAAATGCCGATCCGGGGCGAAGACCTCCGACACGGTCAGGGTCTCCGCCGCCGCAACCAGCGAGGCATCCGCCAAATCCATTGGGGTGTCCTGATACCGCTCCATCAGCGCAATGATGCGCTCGATTTCGTCATCCCCGGCCCGGTGAAGGGTGAGGAATCCCTCCTGGACCATTCTCCACAAAGGCGCTTGAAATCTCCACCCCCGTGCCTGACCGAGAAAGCACATAGCTTCGGTCAGGCATGGCCAGGTCGTGACAACAGGCCCCCTCAGTCCTGGCAATACGGAGAGGCATCGGGTGTGGTGAACGTCATCGGAGTCCATGATCAAGATGAAGGGAGCGGCATCGCACAGGGTAATAATTGCCTTCTAGGGAGTTTTTCCGCCATCCCCGTTGCAAATTTAATCACCCGCCGCTTCGATCTGCGGGTCGAGGCGGGCGGAATGCGGGGTGTGATACCACCGGGTCTCGCGGACTTTGACCAGGCTCCAGAGAACCTGCGCCGTTCCGAAGAGGGGGAAGACGAGCAGGTAGAGGATTACGTAGGGGAGATTTTTGAGGGGGTTTTCCCTGGCGAGCTTGAGCCCTGCCGCGAAGTAGCAGATCCCGAACGCGCTGCCGAGGGCCGTCATCCAGGGGTCGGGGGGGAAATAGACCCAGTGAAACACCGAGTTGGCCGCGTTCGCGACGACGTAGAGGGTGTTGAGGAAGAACCAGAGCGGGGTGATGAGGTAAAAAGCCAGGTCGGCGAGGTCGAGGCGGAAGGTGCGGAGGCTCCGGAGCAGTACGGGCCAGAAGTAGCGGCTCAGGCAGTGCCACGTCCCGATGAGCCAGCGCTGCTGCTGCCGCCACGCCGTGCGGAGGTCCACGGGCCGCTCGTCGTAAACGATGGCATCACGGAGCCAGAGCACCTTTTCGCCTTCGAGGGCCATTCGCAGGGTGAATTCGAGGTCTTCGGTGAGGGTCATCGCGTTCCAGCCGTGGACCTCCAGCAGCTTCCGGTCGATGACCATGCCGGTCCCGACGAGATAATTGCCCCACCCGATGCCGTGCTTGCCCGCGTGCCAGAGGGTATTGATGCTCGCCTGGTGGAGATGGAGGACGCGCGTGAGCCAGTTATCGTTCGGGTTCTTGGTGCCGAGGAACCCCTGAAGCAGCCGGTGGCCCGCGCACAGGGCGTCGTTCATCCGCAGGAGGAAATCGAGGTGGACCCGGTTGTCCGCGTCGAAGACGGCCACGGCATCGTAGTCGCTTCCCAGTTGCTGGAGCGCCCACTGCATCGCCCGGCCCTTGCCGCCCGCCCCGGCGGTGCGCCGCTCCAACACCTCCGCGCCCTCCGCACGGGCGATCTCCGCCGTCTCGTCGGTGCAATTATCCGCCACGACGACGATCCGGTACAGCTCGCGCGGGTACCGGAGCCGGAACAGGTTGCGGAGAAGGTCGCCGATGACCCCGGCCTCGTTGTGAGCCGGGATGAGGAGGAGGAACCGTTTGCGCGGGGACACCGCGCGCGGGCGATACACGGGAAAAAGATTGCCGAGCGCGGTGAGGATGAGATACCCCATCACCAGCAGGAAGGCGTATTTGAAGGCAAACAGGCAAGCAAGGAATGGATTCAACGTTTCCAGGTCTCCTATGGCCTGAGAAATCAGAGTTTCCGGTGATTCAAGTCGCGGGCAACAACGGCACGATGACACTCTGCGAGGATTTCATCATGTGATAAGGAATGCGCCTGGAGCGGTGGGAGTGAACTCCTCCGCTGAGTGGCCTTCGGCCCCGTGTCGACCTGCGCCGACACCTGTCTTCTGCCTGTCCTCCCGTCGCATTTCACTCTTCAATCGGTATCACACCCCTCACCTGCTTTTATCCCTCGGACGAAGGGCGGGGCGCGTCCAACCGTGTTTCTGCTCTACCGAAGAACGATTGAACCCCATGCCGCGTTCAATCCGTTTACACTAAAGGGGAGATTCAGGAAGGTCCCGCCCCCCCGTATCAGAATCGGGCAGCGAACGCATCTCCACACGACAGGAGGTGAGACACCGTATCCGCCCGATTGTTGATGGCTTTCCCTCCGGCTCTCCTCTCAAATTTAAAGTGAAGAGCCGCAGAAAGGCAAGGGGGAGGGAACAAAACGTCGCAAAGTCCCCACATCGCGCCACGCTGGGGCCGGGAGGGAACGGGAGGAGGTGCCTGACTTTCTTAAAAGAGGACCTCCTCCGACTCTCCTAAGGATCCGATTTGCCGGAAACCGGGTATAATTCCCCGTCACAACGACCGGCAATTTCCATCACCGCTTGAAGCCTCACTGGAATCCTCATCGGACGCGCCCGCAGCCGTCAAAGGAACCGCTCCCTCCATGTTCAAAGATCTCCTGAATGCCTGGAACCGCAAAGACCTCGTGGATCTCACCGTGCCCCGCCGCACCTTCGAGGACGTGATCCTCCCGGAATCGACCCGCCGCGCGCTGGATCAGGCGCTCGTGCAGATCCGCAAGCACGACCTGATCTACACCGACTGGGGCTTGGGGGAGCGCCACGAGGAGGGTGTGGGGCTGGCGTTCAATTTCGCGGGGCCGCCCGGCACCGGCAAGACGATCTGCGCGGAAGCCATCGCGCACCAGATCGGGCGGAAGCTCTACAAGGTGAAGTACAGCGAGATGGAGAGCATGTGGGCCGGTGAGACCTCGAAGAACATCGTCGCGGTGTTCCGGGAGGCGAAGCGGCTCAACGCGGTCCTCTTCTTCGACGAAGCGGACAGCATCGCATCGCGCCGTTTCACGAGCATGAGCTTCGGCTACGAGCGCGAGGCGAACCAGTCGGTGAACGTGCTCCTCGCCGAGCTGGAGACGTTCGAGGGAGTCGTCATCTTCGCGACGAACCTCGCCTCCAACTTCGACCCGGCGTTCGAGCGGCGCATCCGCACCCACATCCTGTTCGAGATGCCCGGCGTGGAGGAGCGGGAGAAGATCTGGAAGGTGCAGCTTCACTCCCGCACCCCCCTCGCGCCGGACGTGGATTTCCGCGCCCTCGCCGAGAAGTACGAGTTCTCCGGCGGCGACATCAAGAACGCCGTGCTCAAGGCCGCGCAGCTCGCCGCCGCCGAACCCGGCAGCGATTACAGCAAGGCGATCACCCAGGAGCATTTTATCCAGGGAGCCGAGCAGGTCATCGCTTCCAAGAAGGTGATGGAGCAGAACCTCTTCGAGGGGAAGCCGCAGACCGACCCGGTCCACAACGCGCTCCAGACCATGCAGGTCGGCCTCTCAGACGTGGACGGGCGGCTGAACGAGCTGGCGGTGGAGTTCTATCACCTCCAGCCGACCCTCCAGGCGATCCGGGAAGAGCTGAACGCGGTGTCCGAGCAGGCGAGCGAGGAGATGGAAAAACTCGATCAGGGCATCCAGCGGGTCCACCAGGAGACTCAGACCCGCACGAGCGACCTGGGCCGCGACGTAAACACGATGGGGACGCGGCTCTACGCGCTCGCCATCGGCGCGGGGATCATCGGCGCGATTGCGCTGCTGGAAGACCTCCTCGAAGTCTTCATGCGGCACTGATATCAACGAATCGTAACGGTTCCGGCGTGTGGGACCGGCGGTTAAAACCGCGCCTGGAAGGGCACGAAGTCCCCCTCCGGCGACTCCACCCCCAGTCCTGACCTCTTACGAACTCTTATGAAGGGCTGGAACGAGAGTCCGCGCAGGCGGACTTCGCGAATTTGTTGCCGCGGATTCATTCGCAGGGCTGAACAGTGCCTCTAAGCCGAAGATTGCAAATTGATTGCGAACTTTCGCCCCCGCTCGTCGTATACCCTTACGAGCGGGGGCGTTGTTCTCTCCCCCGCCCCCTTCACCCCCTCCCAGGCGACCGCCCCGATGGACGATGACCGGCCCGAACCAACGGACGAGGCGCTGATGGACCGGATCGCGCGCGAAGATGTTTCAGCCTTCGACCTCCTGGTCCGGCGCTATCAGGTCCCGGTTTATAACTACGCCTTCCGGATGACCGGTGGAGTAACGTCGGCGGAAGACCTGACGCAGGAGGCGTTCCTGCGGGTCTGGCGCTCCCGGCATCGGTACGAGAGCGCCCATCCGTTCCGGACCTGGCTTTTTACCATCGCGCGCCGCCTGATCCTGGATGAGTGGAAGAAGCGTCCCGCTCCCGTCCCGCTTACACCGGCGGAAGAGGACGCGCTCTGCGGCCCCAGGTGCGAGGGTCCATGGGAACGGCTCATGGCGAACGAGCTGGAAGCCGTGATGGAGGCGGCGCTGGCGGGCCTCCCCGAAGATCTGCGCGAGGCGCTCCTCCTCCGAGACATGGAGGAGATGAGTTACGAGCAGATTGCACGCGTCGTCGGCTGCCCCGTGGGGACGGTGAAATCCCGGATCAACGCCGCGAGAAATCGGCTCAAAGAGAGGGTGAAGGAATGGAGAAAGGACGGTTGACGTGAGCGCGCCCGATCCGCAGAAGTGCCCGAACATTCAGGAATGGTTGAATGCGTGGCTGGACGAGGAATTGACTCCGGAAGAGCTAGAGAAGGTGGAGCGCCATCTGGCGGGGTGTTCGGTTTGCGGCGAAGAAGTCAGGCTCCTCCGGGCTGCGAGCCGGGCCATGCGGGGATTGCCGCGTCCGCTGCCCGGCAAAGCCCTCCACCGGAGAGTCATGGCCCAGGTCCGAGCGGATGCAGAGACCCGGCGGCAGAGCGCGGTGATTCGGACGTTCACCGTCGTGACCGGGGAGGGATTTTACCGGGCGCGGTCGGAGATCACGGGAACGCCTCCCGGTTTATCCGGCGCCACCCCTTCCGAAGAATCGCCCTCTTCCTTTCATCGCCGGCAGTGGCGGACGGAGGGAGGACGGGCGGTGATTGAAACGATCCAACGTGCTGCTTAGGAGGAGAGGGAACGATGAGCGATCTACAGGCCGAATTGGCATCCTTACGGCGAGACCTCGAGGATCTGCGGGCGAAGGTGGAAGGCCGACCCGTCCCGCCTCCCCCGCCGCCGCACAACCCCATGGACGATTTCAGCGAGAATCTCCGGGCCGATCTGAACAAGAAGGGTCGAAACGCGGGCATCGGGTCGATGCGCATGGCCCTTCTACTGCAGATGAAGGGGTTCACCCGGGCCGGCACGACCAGCAGCACCTGGACTTCCCTGGAGGACATGCCCACCGAAGAGCAGGTCAGAAAAAACCTGGAGGCGTATGCGAAGGATCCCCTCACGATACGCGCCCTGTACGGCTTCCTCCGCCCGTTTTTCGAGGGCAAGCCGCTGACTCTCACCGGCGCGGAGCTGGCGGAGTCGCTGGGGACGGATGAAGGCAAAGTGGCAGCCGCGCTTCAGGCTCTCATCGAGAGCGACGTGATCAAAGAGAAGCGAACGGCGGAGGGGCAGGCAATGTACCAATTGGAATTCGCCGATCCGTTCATCGGCCTGCTGCTCACCTGATCGAGATCAGTGGGCCGGGCGCGAAGTTGCGGCGGGGGCATGCCGTTTGGGATAATGAGGGGGAAGACATCCTCGAAAGGTGAACCCATGCCCCCCTCCTCTGAATCCCTGCCGCCCCTGGAATTGATCCGTGCCCTCGCCGATTACCTGCGGGAATCCGTGCGTCCCTACCTGGGGCGCGTGGAAGCCCGGAAGGTGACCGCCACCGCCCATAGCGGTGATGCCACCTTTCATGTGGACGAGATCGCCGAAGCGGCCGTCGCCGAATTCCTGGAGCGGACTCGCGCGCCCGTCGCGTACTACTCGGAGGATCGGGGGCTGGTGCGGAACGGCCCCGCCGAAGGAATCCTGATCATCGACCCGATTGACGGCACGCGCCCGGCGGCGGCGGGATTCGAGTCGTGCGTCGTCTCCATCGCCTGGGCGAACGATGTCGAGACGCCCCGGATGAAGGACGTGCAGTACGGGTGCGTACGGGATCTGTTCGGCGAGAAGACATTCCTCGCCGAACGGGGAAAAGGCGCGCGTATCCTTTCGGGTCAGGAGGAGATCCCGCCGTCTCCGTCCGGGATCACCGATCCCGCGTTCGCCATGTGGAGCTCGGAGATGGTGGGCCGTCCCGCCGCGCTCAAGGTGGCCTGCCTCGAAGAGTTGATCGACCGTTCCTCCAAGACGGGCGCGTTCTTCGTCTTCAACAGCGTCGCCTTCTCCCTCACGCGGCTCCTCACGGGGCAGCTCGACGCCGTGGTGGACGTGGGCGGGCGGATCCTCCGGGAAGTGCCGGGGGGGCGGGAGCGTTTCGCCGCGCTGGGCCGGGGCCGTCCGATGGGCCTCTTTACCTACGACATCGCCGCCGCGACCCTCATCGCGTCGGAAGCGGGCCTGACGGTGACGGATGCCGCCGGGAATTCCCTGGACGAGATCCCCCTGCTGGACACCTCGGAAGAGAATATCCAGAGCCTTCTGGCGGCGGTCACCCCGGAGCTGCATGCCTCCCTGCTGGAGTTGATCGAGCGGGGCATGGCGCGATGACGCGCTCGTCGGGAACAGAAATGAAATGCCCCCGGATGCGCCCCATTATTCTTGACTTCCACGTTTGAGACTCTCTATAGTGATTACAACCGCGCTCCTGGGAGTGACCCGGCGCGAGAGCATCAGAGATCATCAAGGGAAAGTTTAGATCAGCGGGTGAGTGCGGGTTCTGCAACTGTCAGACTCTCCACCTCGGGCTAAACTGAACACTTGAGGAAAGGAGAGAACGCTTATGGCTACCGGAACCGTCAAATGGTTCAACGACGCGAAGGGGTACGGCTTCATCGCCAACGATGATGGGAGCGGCGACCTGTTCGTCCACTTCTCCAACGTCATCGGGGAGGGGTACAAGTCCCTCCAGGAGGGCCAGCCGGTGGAGTTCGAGCTTTCGGAGGGCCGCAAAGGTCCCGAAGCGATCAACGTCCAGCCCCGCTAAGCCTCCGCTTCAGCGTTGATGAAAACGTAACGAAGCCGCCCGGCCCCGTTGAAGGGTCGGGCGGTTTCGTTGTACGCGTGCTCCGCTTCCTCCGAATGTCATCTTTCGGGGAGTCGCGCCCTTGTATCTTAGCGTTAGGGGTTGAACGTTGAACGTTCCCATCCGTTGGA
>JAHWJO010000649.1 GCA_019348365.1 Armatimonadota bacterium
TCGGGCAGGGGTCCTTCCTGATGAAGTTTGCTGGGATCATGCGGTCGTTATGAGATCAGCGAAATCCATCAGGAGGGACCCTGTGCGCCTGTGAACCGTCCTGGCGACTTCGGGGGAGGCGAGGGGAGGAGGTCGAGCCGTTGGAGGTTCTAAAGGTGTCAGGAAAATCCGTCCCCAAATCGGTGGCCGGCGCCATCGCCCAGGTGCTTCGCCGCGAACCCGCCGTCTCTATGCAGGCGGTAGGCCCGGACGCCGTTAACCAGGCGATAAAATCTATTGCGATAGCGCGGAGCTACCTGGAGGGCGATTTTCTGGATGTCATCACTCTCCCTTCCTTTGAGAAGATCGAGATCGAGGGGGCGTTGAGGACCGCCATTAAATTCGACCTGGAGCGGCGAAATCTCAAAAGGGAGGGCGAGGGGTAGCTTCGCGGGCGTTTCAGCCTCCAGCCCGTTAGATACTAACTATCTGATGGGTTCGTGGGCCATCATAGTGAGCTTAAGGTCGGTTGGGAACGTTCGATGGGGGAGTGGCCGGTGTCATTCCGATTCCTTTGTGCATTCCCCCAGTGGTAGAGAGACAAGAGCATCCAGGCAAAGAGAGCCGTGTTGATCGCGTGAGACGCCGTTTGCAGCCCCTGCGAGAATGTTATCGCTATCTCACCGCGATTTGGGCCGCCGGCAGTGACCGCACGATCAAATGAATACTTGACAAACATGGGAATGACCGTGAAGTTCAGGAGCGACCAGACGAGATTGATAAGGAGAGCGGGGAGACGCGTCCGCCAGTAAACCCATCCCAAAACAAAGAGGTGTATGAAACGAAAGGCAAAAGACATAATGAGGAAAAATGTGAGCCAAAACACCGTTCACCTCTCGAAAAGATCAACGATATATCCGGTAAATAAAAAATAAATAGAAAACGGCGAGGAAATCATTGATCTCCTCGCCGTTTTCTATTGCCTATTGCCTATTGCCTATTGCCTGGGCCTAGAAGACATGCCCGATGCTGAAGTGGGCGCGAGACCCTTCACGTCCGAAGCCCCAGTCCAGCCGGAGCGGACCGATGGGCGTGACGACCCGGACCCCCAGGCCCGCGCCGACCTGCGGCTTGAATCCCCCGTGCTGCTCGAACCGCTGGTTCGGGTCGGCGGCGGCGGGCAGGGTGTAGTTCGTCCCCCACGCATCCCCGATGTCCAGGAACGCGACGCCCTGGAAGGCGTTGGCAATCGGCTTGCGGTACTCCAGGTTCGCCAGGAGCAGATGCTTGCCCCAGAAGCGGGATTCCAGATACCCCCGGATCGATTCCGCGCCGCCGGCGAAGAACTGCTCCGAGAACGGCACCGTCCCCGTGACCGTCCCGGCCAGCACCCGCCCGGCGATGACCGTCTTCTTGTCGGTCGGCTTCTTCCGCACGCCCTTGCTGAAGTAGCGGCGCACGTCCACGCTGGCGCGGGTGAAGTTCCCCCGCACGTTGGGCTGCACGTCGGCATCGCCGAAGTCGAGGCTCGTCGAAGCGTACATCCCCCGCGCCGGATCGAGCAGGATGTCGCGGGTGTCCCGAATTCCCCGGAGGCTCAGGGTGGAGATGCGGCCTTCCTGACGAATGAACTGGGGGAGATTGGGATTTTGCTGCTGTTGAGCGCTGACGTTGAGCCGGACGTCTTCCGAGCGCAAGCCGACGACCGCACGGGTGTTGTCGTTGATCGGTCGGGTGAGGGAGAGCTGTCCCCCCTTGCGGATCTCGTTGAAGAGGTCGGAATTATCTCCGGACGGAATGACCGGGCCGGAAATGGCGGCGTTGGCGAACCGGTACACCACTTTATTGAATACCGACACCGACAACGAGGTGCGGTGATTATCGATGGACGGCTCAAAGAACCCGACCTCGTAGCTGGTGCGCCCGGCCCGTCCTCCCAGCTCCAGGAGGAGGTTGATGCCTTCTGCCCGGCCCCGGAAGTTCGTCTCCGCCAGCTCGATGCGGCCCACCACGCCCTGCGGCGAGCTGTAGCCCACGCCGAGCGAGACCTGGCCGGTTTTCTTCTCCTTCACCGGGAGTTGGATCACGACGAGTCCGGGTTCGGAGCCGCGTTCGGTTTGCAGCGGCCCCACTTCCTCAAAGATGTCGAGGTTGTAGATCCGCTCCAGGTCGCGCTGGATCTTCTGCATATTGAACGGATCGCCGGGTTTCGTGCGGATCTCGCGGCGGATGACGTTGGTTTTCGTCTTCCGGTTGCCGGTGATGTCGATCCGCTCCACGCGGGCGATGATGATCGGGATGGTGAGGGTGCCGTCCCGGCTGATCATCTGCTCGGGGTCGGCCACGCCGACGTCCGCCGCGTAGCCTTTGGAGCGGAAGAGCTGCTGGATCGCTTCCCGGTCCTTGGCAACCACGGCGGAGTTCATGACCTCCCCGATCTTGG
>JAHWJO010000650.1 GCA_019348365.1 Armatimonadota bacterium
ATAACCCCCGAACCCCCTCACCCGATCACCTCTTCACCTTGTCACCCCCTCAGGGAGTTTACTGCGGTGAAATTCAATCCCTGTGGGAAGATGAGAAAGGTTCGTCTATGTATCGGATGGCGTTCATTGGGTGCGGGAGCATGGCGGGATTCATCGATTCCGTATTTGAGGGGCATCCGAGCGTCATCCTGCCCTACTCCCACGCTGCCGCCGCCGATTCCCACCCGGAGATCGAGCTGGCTGCCTGCGCCGATCCCAGCTTTGAGCAGTTGAAGCGTTTCGGGGAGAAGTACCGTATCCCTGAAGAACGCCGTTACGCGGATTTCCACGCGATGCTTTCCGAGGTGAAGCCCGATCTGGTGAGCGTCGCCACGCCGACGGAGGTCCACGCCGATGCGACCGTCGCCGCCGCGCGGGCCGGGGCGAAAGGGATCTACTGCGAGAAGCCCATGGCTCCTTCCCTCGCCGACGCGGACCGGATGATCTCCGCATGCGACGATCATGGCGCGAAGCTCGTCATCGCCCATCCCCGGCGGTGGAATATGCACACCCGCCGGATCGCCCAACTCCTCCGGGAAGGAGAGATCGGGCGCGTCACCGATCTGGTGGGGTTCTCGCGAGGGCATCTGCTGGGCAGCGGCGCCCACATGTTCGACACCCTGCGGATGTTCGCGGGGGATGCTCCGGCAATGTGGGTCGTCGCCACCCTCGATGAGGAGCCCGGCCCCGGTCGCGACCCCGGCGGCAGCGGGATGGTCGTCTTCCAAAACGGGATCAAGGCGTTCGTCGCGGCCTCTCCCGGCAAGGCGCACCTCTTCGAGATCGAGGCGGCGGGGACGGACGGCGTGATCCGCTCGTTCAACAACGGCGCGAGCCACCTGCTGCGGAAGAAGGCTCCGCCGGACGAGTGGCCCCCCTTGCAGGAAGCCCCTTTCCCCGAACCGGAGAAGGAATCCGGCACGGTGCGGGCTTTGAGCGACCTGATCCGGGCGGTCGAGACCGGGGAGACTCCCCCATCCGACGGGCGAGGCGGCAGGGCTACGCTGGAGCTGGTCGTTGCGTTTCATTTGAGCCACTTGCAGGGGAAGGTCCGTTTGGACCTTCCCCTCTCTGATACGGCGTACCGGATCGGGTAGCCATGACCGCCGTCCCACGCGCGTACCCCCTGCTGGCCCGGCTCCGCTACGCCTATTACGAGGCGGGAGAAGCGCTTCGCGTGGTGGAGAACGCCTGGTGGGAAGGCCGCTGGGACGGCGGGCGGGCGCTCGGGGCCGTGGTGGAAGCGATGGATCACCCGCGCACTCCGCACCGCCTGCGCGTCCACCTGCGCCTGTCGCCGGAAGACGCGCCTGTGGAGATGATGCTCTCGCTCCTCCGTCCCGATGGCGAAGGCGAGGCGACGTACCACTTTGAGGCCGAGCGGGTCGTTGCCGAAGGAGTCTGGGACGGGGAGGCGTTCAGCTCCGTTGTGCCCATGCCGCCCGGATACACGGTCGCGCCGTACTGCATCGCCGCGGACGGGCTCCATTTCCGATCCCGAAGAGGTGCGCCGCCGGTGGAACGGCAACCGTGCTACATGGTGAATCCCAAGCAGCCGCAAGCGCCGCTTGCCGGTGCCTCGGTCTCCTTCAGTGCGGAGCCTTTGGGAGAAGAAACGCTCATGGTAGACGGCCATCTCCACACGGTCCAACGATACCGCGCGGCGTATGCGGAGGAACCCGCCCCCCCTGCTGATTACTGGGTGACCGAAGAGGGCTACCCGCTTCGCATGGTCTCCCACAGGCGTACGGGCGAACCGGTGGAGGTCGCCTGCATTCGATTTCAACGATGAATGGTAAGAGGGAGGGGGTATTGGGTGCGAGAAGGCTCCAACACCCCCCCCTCAATGCATCTCCCGGTCTCCATATAGGGTTTGGATGTAACAAATTTGTCCCTGGTGGTAGCACATATTCCAGTAGGGGACTAGCATCACCTCGGCGTAGGACTTGGTCATGCCGCCCCCGAATGGCAGCGTGATCGTCTCATCCAGATCCTCGGCGGGGAACGCCTGAATTGCAGCGACGAGGGCATCCGTGCCGGACTGGAGCAGGTCCAGGGCCTTGTCGAGGGTGTCGTTCTCGGCGCGATACGAGTCCATCCAGCCGCGCTGGATATCCGGAAAGGCGCGGGCCTCCAGGATCTTCGGCGTAAAAAGGTTCATGGCCCCGCACTCGATGATCATGTCGAGGGCGGAGCGGCCCGCATCCATCGGCTTCCAGGTGAGCTTCTCTGCGGGCATGGCGAGGGCGTTGCGGGCGAAGCCGGCGGCTTCCTCGCGGGTGAGAATCACGGCGAGTTCCTGAACGGTGGGCATAAGGAGTTCCTTTCACGCGTAATAATGCAGGTGATCATGCAGATCATGCATCCTGATTATGGCCTCGGT
>JAHWJO010000180.1 GCA_019348365.1 Armatimonadota bacterium
CAGGGTCTCCCCTTCCTTCAGCTCGGTCGTGTTCAGGTCGCGGTTGTAGGCGTCGCCGTCAGCGACCTCCCGCGTCTCCACCGACACCCGCGTATGGGTGACCGGCTCGGAGATGTGCCGCGTTTCGGTCTCCACGTTCTTGTGGACCGTGAGGTACCCGGCCCGCCGTCGCTCCTTGCGGACCTCCGCCGTCTCTTCCGTGACGGGTACGCGGAACTCGTCCACCGTGTCGGCCACGCGCTTCTCGCCGACGACGGCATCCACATCCGTGTCCGCCACATCCCGCTCGTTCCAGTAGACGTAGTAGGCGTTGAAATCGCTGTCGCCTTCCCGGTACTCCGGCGCGTTTTCAAAATCCGCTTTCGTGAACGGGCCGAAGGCCTTCTCATCTTCATGATCGAACTGGATCATCCGCAGCGGGATGACGTACTTCTTGCCGGAGAACCATCCGCCCGTTTCCACGATGGCGAACAGGGCTTTGCCCTCGGACGGGCTTGCGAGCAGGCTGTTGATGCTGCCGATCTCCTCGCCGTCACGCCCGACCACGGCGAAGCCGCGCGGGTCCGTTTCATCCTCGGCGACCTTGTAGTTGTCAAGCTCGTCCAGGCGTTGCAGGTCCGACGGGATCCGGGTGTAATCGTAGTCCCGGTCGTAGACCTCATTCTCCCGGTCATAAGTAGAACGCGGGAGGGTGTTCGGATTGGTGTTTCTCATAGTTAATCCCTCCACAGATACATGGGGAACAAGAAAAAGCCTTGCTCCGAAGGTGTCTGTAACGACAGTTGCAATTCGTTTTCAGAGCTCCTTCTATCCCCTCGCCCGCTAAGTCCGTGCGGAAGAAAAGCGGATAAGATCATGTTTCCACCCGGCGGCGGACTAGATAGGAGCCGTTTGTGCCATAAGAGTCTTCCCGCCATTGCAGATTCATACACGTATTAGGTGCTCCGCGTCCTGACCATGCACCGGAACCCCTCTTTATGGGGGAGACACCGACGACCCCTTCGGTTTGGCGGGGGGTGGCAATGGGCAAAGTACAACTACAATCCCTCCTGATGTGATATCACTTCTTCTGCCGGTCCTCATTTACATTTGCTACATTTGGATCTGCAGGAGAGGGTCGCAGGAGGGGCTAAGAGGTTGGATTTCTATTCGGAGGTCACGGGTTATCTCAGAATGTCGGATGATGCCTGTTCCGATTGGATCCGAGGGACGTTACCTGCAGGTAGCGGTATGATTTCACGATTTCGTTGATTCGGATCCTTCGACCTTCAATGAGAAACAGTAGATGAATCGATTCAGATGCAGCGAAAGGAGAACATTATGCCTGCTGTGGACATCGAACGCAAAGAATCGACGGGAGTGCCGGGATGGGTCTGGATCATCGTTGGCCTGCTCGTACTGGGCCTGCTCGCATGGCTCCTCACTGCCCAACCGTGGCGTGCGGGGGACGCGAACGTGCCCGCCGTGGGTCAGGTCATTCCGGGGGTGGATAACACCGAAGGCACGACCGCTACGACCGCCGGTACAGCAGGAGCGGGTGAGGGGGCTTGGTTCCCCGTCGCCGCCATTCGGGCCAACCCCGACGCTCACTTCGGACAGACCATTACCGGCGTCGTGACCGTCTCGGAAGTGGCCGCGCCCGGCGGCTTCTGGAGCGACATCAATGGCGAAAAGATGTTCTTCGTGGCGGAAGGCGCCGCTCCGAATCTCACGGCTGGCCAGCGCGTGAGCGTAACGGGGACGGTGCGGGATCCTCAACAGATGGAACAGGTCCCGTCGGTCATGCAGATGCCGGAGGAGACGCGCCGCTACATTCAGAACGAGAAGGCGTTCGTTCAGGCTTCAAAGATCGATGTTCTGGAGTCGTAAGAGTCGTAAGCTTACGGCCAGAAATCATCCGTCTCCGACTGAACGAAAAGGCGGAATCAAACAGCCGATCCCCTCAACAGGATCGGCTGTTTGTTTGTATCACTTACCCGGGATCGTCCCAGAGGCAGGACCATGATTTCCGGGCAAAAAGAAACCCCGCGTGAACCGTGTGGTGGGTCGTGTTGAACCCGTAAAACACGGGCGGGTACCGAGCCTAAGCTTCGCGATTCCCGGCTCCAAAGGAAAACCGGGCTGCCACTCGGCATCGGACTTCGGCCCCCTAGGAGTATGAGTGAAGGCTCAAAACTCCCCAGGACCATCACGTGAACCGCAGGGTCACTCTTTTGAATTCGGATCGGTTCGACCCGAAGAAATCGGATACCCTATCTTACCACATCTCCTCCCCCTGTCAATCCTTTTTTCCCTCCCTGCCCCTATTCTCCACTGCCAATTCTCTGCCTGTCACTCCCCATTCCCGACCCGATTCCCCCGGTTCCATCGGTATCGAACTGCGGGTGTATAGGTTTAGCGTTGTAAACTATGGCCGTCCGCCATACGTCTAATCCTGTCCAAGTTTTTGCCGAAAAGCTGAACTTCTGAACCGTTATCGCCCCGATTCATTCAACAAATACTCCTGAATGAACTGCACCGTGGCGTAGAACTGGTAATCCGCATTCTTCTTTTTGGCGAACCCGTGACCCTCGTCCCTCGCCATCAGGTACCAGACCGGCGTCCCGACCCGCTTCAGCGTTTCCACCATCTGCTCGGCTTCGCTCAGGGGCACGCGGGGGTCGTTCGCGCCCTGGATGACGAAGAGCGGTTTCGTGATCTTCTCGGCGTGGTTCAGCGGCGCGATCCGGTCCAGGAACGCCCGCATCTTGGGGTCGCGCTCGTCGCCGTACTCCGCCCGGCGGAGGTCCCTGCGGTAATCTTCGGTATTTTGCAGGAACGTCGCCAGATGGCTCATCCCCACGATGTCCACGGCGCACCGGATGCGGTCGCTGTAGCGCGTCGCCACCGCGAGAGTCATGTGCCCGCCGTAGCTCCCGCCCATCACCATGATCCGCTCGGCGTCGAGGTCGGGCCGCTTCCGGATCCAGTCGAGCAGCGTTTCGATGTCCCGATAGGAATCTTCCCGTAAAAAGCCGTTATCGAGGGTGAGGAAGGTCTTGCCGTACCCGGAGGAGCCGCGCACGTTCGGGTAGAGGATCGCCACGCCCAGCTCGTTCAGCAGGTAGTTGTTCCGCCCGAGGTAGGTGGGGCGGAACTGCGACTCCGGCCCGCCGTGGATGTAGACGATGACGGGCCGCTTCCCCGCGAACCGCTCCGGCGGGCGGTAAAAGAACCCGGAGATCATACGCCTGTCGAAGCTCTCCCACTGCACCCGCTCCGGCTCCACGAACCCCGACGTGTTGAGCCCGCCCGTCTCGCTCCGGGTCCAGCGCTCCACCTTCCCCGTCTTCGCGTCGAGGGAGTACACGTCGGTGGGGCTTTTCGCGGAGGTGAGATGGAACCCCAGGTCCCGGCTGTTCTTGTGCCAGAGGACGCCGGAGACGCTCCCTTCCGGCAGCTTCGGGAGGCGCTTCTCCCGCCGGGTCGCCGCGTTCATGAGATGGAGCGCCCCAACCCCGTCCTCGTTCGTCACGAACGCGAGGGTCCGGCCATCCTCTGAGAGATCGAAATCCTCCACGTCCCACGGAATATGGGCGGTCAGGTACGTGTGCGCGCCCGTCTCCAGGTCCATGTACGCGAGCCGACGGAACTCGGAGTCCCGGTCCGTCGTGACGACGATCCGCTTCCCGTCCGGGTGGAACTGCCCGCCCCCGTAAGCGATTTTCTCCGGCCCGCCTTTCGGGGTGAGCAGGGTCTTCTCGCCCGTCTCGGAATCCATCAGCCAGAGATAGCTTTCGTTGATCGAGAGGTACTCCCGAACGAGGAGCCGCCGGTCGTCCGGAGACCAGTCGAGGGCCGCCCACCCGCCGCCTTCCAATGCGGCCAGCATCCGGTCCGTCTCCGGCCGGGCGGGGTCCACCACGTAAATGTCGAGGTCCTTCCCGTTCCGCCGGGTGGAGGTGTAGGCTCGCCGGTCTCCCTGACGGGACCAGACTCCGGGGCTGTTCTTCGAGGTCCCGTCGGTGAGGAGGGTGACGGCCCCCGTGTCGAAATCGTAGCGGTAGTTCTGGTTGAACTCGTTGCCGCCGACGCCCTTGTTGAAGACGAAGTACTCCCCGTGCTTCGGCTGGTAGGAGCCCCCGCCGGCCACGTCGCGGAAGAAGGTGATCTGTCGCCGCGCCCCGCCGGGGGCGGTGACCCGATGGATCTGCACCGTCTCCCCGAAGCGCGTCCCGATCAGCATCTCCCGCCGGGTGGGGTGCCAGCTCCGCAGCCCCGCCGTGCGGAACTCGGTGTAGCGCCCCACGGTTTCCGCCAGCGACGCGGGGATCGGAGGGATGCCCTCGGTCACGAGGTTTTCCCCCGGCGCGATCACGTCTTCGGATCGCGCCGGAACGGTCATGGCGGTAACCAGCAGCACCATGAAGATCAACAATAAAGATGACATGAGACATCGGCCTCCCCTGTTTTTCGCTCATTGTACGAAAACTGACATGAAGATTGGAAAACCGAGTCTAAGAGGGTGGAAGGACGAGAAGAAGCCCATGCTCCCTCGATCAGCTTCCGGAAATGAGACGCGGTGAACAGTAAGCAAGCCAACCTGAACCCCCCGGCGGACCGGGAGCGGCTCCAACGGGCGCGGGACGGAGACCCCGACGCCCTTGAAGCGCTGCTGGAGCCGTACTGGGGCACGCTCTACCGCCTCGCGTATCGCGTGATGGGGAATGCCGACGATGCCGAAGACCTCGCGCAGGAGACCGTCGTGCGGATCCTCCAGCGGCTGCCCGCCTTCCGGGGCGAGGCCGATTTCGGGACGTGGGTCTACCGTATCGGGCTGAACACCTGCCTCACCGCCCGCAGGAGGCGCCGGGAGACCGCGAATCTACGGGAGGCGGATAATACTCCCGATCCCGCCCCCGGCCCGGAAGCGACGGCCCTCTCGCGCGAAGCCTTGGGACGCGCCCGCGAGGAGATCAATCGGCTGCGCCCGGCCTACCGGGAGGCGGTGCTGCTCCGCCTCGCCGGAGACCTGTCGTACGAGGAGATCGCCGGAATCCTTCAGGTGTCGGTCAACACGGTGCGGCTGCGCGTGAGCCGGGGGATGAACCGCCTCCGGCAGCGCCTGAAGCCCTGGATGGACGGGGAGTTGCGAGGATGAAGCTATTTAAGAAGAAACACGAATCGCCGGACACCCTCTACGCCTATAGCGAAGGCATGCTGGAGCCGCATGAGGTCGGACGGGTGGAAGAGCATCTCGCCCGCTGCCCGGCCTGTGCGGAGCAGGTCCGGGAATTCCGTGCCCTTCAGACTCTCGTAGATGCACCCGTCCCCGATCCTCCTCCTTTAAGAGCGATCATCGCGGGCGCGTTGCAACGGAATGAAATCCACCGAATCCCCTCGAAGCGCCGGCGATCCGGCGGAAAGGAGCACGAAATGTCACGCGAGGCCGTCATGCAAGTTACGGGGAGAACACAGAGTCCCCGCGCCTTCTGGAGAATCGCTGTTCCTCTGGCCGCCGCCCTCGGGTTGGGAGCGCTGGCGGGACTCTGGGTGACTCAGGGGAAAGACTCCTCCGCCGCCGATACCGCCTACGTTCATTACGAGCGAGCCCGGCAGGCTTACGAGGCCGGGCGGCGGGAGGAGGCCGTCCAGCTCGTCGAACGGGGGCTCCAGGGTCGCCTCCAACTATCGGGGGACCTCTCGGAGATGGAGCGGGATCACAAAAAACTGGCGCTCCTGAGAGAGCTGGGACGGAATAACCGAGACTACGCGCTCGACCTGGCGAACAACGGCCGGAAGGCGGAGGCGCAGAAAGTGAATGGGCTAACGCGCGGCGTGGCGAACCAGCTTCTGGATCAGGATAGAATCGTCTTCGGCCTGGTCGGCGTCGCGCTCCATCAACTCGCCGGGACGACCCAGGTGAAGCTCCTGGAAAGCGCGGGAGACGGCGTGGCGGCGCAGGCGGCGGAGGCCGAGTATCAGGCGAGACTGGCCCGGTACCGTTCAGAGGTCCGACCTAAAATCCAGGCCTTTACCCGCGACACCCCCGAAAACTCCGGTCCCTACGCCCGCTGGAAAGTCGCGTGGGACGAAGAGCGGCTGATGCGGGAGATCGAGAAGGTCTGGAGAACGGAGTAGCATCGTTTCCTGGCCCCATGTGCAAGGGACTTTACCGCTGGGCGATGAAAGAGGGAGCGGTAAAGACTCTTGCAGGCGCTATCTCTTCCCTGTACTTTATAACCCCCCGATGCCCGAGTCCACCGGCAGGTACAGGTCGAACGCGAGGTCGAGGACGGTGCGGATAAATCCGGCGGTGAATTCTCCCACCACCAGCCCGAAGAAGAACGGCAGCGCCCGCCGGTAGCCGCTCAGTCCGCCGTATCGCAGGATCAGCACCTTGATCAGCCAGCTCACGAACAACGGCACCGATTTCGTTGATGGGAAGCCCCGGGGTCCCGATTTGGATTCCATTAAAATGAATCTATAATAATGATATACGCTAACAACACCTGACAGTCGGCTGTTTGGAAGCGAAAGGAGTTTTTCAGGAATGAATAAAAGGAGCTTGTCCAACAGAACGACCCGTTGAGGAGGTGCGAACATGTATTCCAATTCCCGAAGAGTCATCCTCAGAGTCCTCCCCAGCCTGCTCTTCGTCACTGCCCTTACCTTAGGAGGCTACCGCCTCCATGCAGCGCACGAAGAGACACCCGACCACATGATGATCCTGCCCCAGGATCTGAGGTGGACCGATGCTCCACCCTCCCTTCCCCCGGGAGCCAAAATCGCCCTGATGGAAGGCGATCCCACCCGAGAGGGAGCGTTCACTATGCGGATCAGGCTGCCAGCCAACTACCGCATCCCGGCGCATCATCACCCGGCGGACGAACATGTAACGGTGATCTCCGGCTCTTTCTATATGGGCCTGGGGGACCGACTCGACACAACCCGGGGGAGAGCCTTATCGCCCGGCAGTTTCGCCATGATGAAGGCGGGGACGAGACACTTCGCCTTCACACGGAAACCGGCGGTTATTCAGCTGCACGGCATCGGTCCGTGGGGGATCGTTTACGTCGATCCAAAGGACGATCCGAGAAAACGGTAAAAGGCCGGCCCCGGTTTGCACTCACTCAAAGGAGAAAGACCGATGGAGGAATCGTTGTATGAGCGCCTTGGAGGCGCGGAGCACATACGGGACATCGTCAGCGACGCGATCGATCTGCACCTGAAGAACCCGGTCATCGCCCCACGGTTTCAAAATTCCGACGTGAATCGCCTCAAGCAGGTGGCCCACGAATTCTTCTGCGCCGGGGCGGGCGGTTCGGAGTGCTACAGTGGCCGTGAGATGCGCGAAGCCCATCGCGGCATGAATATTAACGAGCAGGAATACCTGGCTACAATGGATGACCTGGTTCAGGCGATGGAGAAGCATGGAGTCGCGCCCAGGGAGAAGAACGAAGTGATCGCCATCCTCTATTCTCTCAAGGATGACATCCTCCACGTCTGAAGCGGACGCTCTGGCCTAACCGATTTCGGCCAGACAGCAGATGGTTCGTAAACTCGGGCCTGGACAGAACGCCACAAACTCGCGGCTTCTGTCGAGGCCTGTTTTGAATTGAGGATCTGTAGAGTTACAGCCCCCCGATGCCCGAGTCCACCGGCAGGTACAGGTCGAACGCGAGGTCCAGCACGGTGCGGATAAATCCGGCGGTGAACTCTCCCACCACCAGCCCGAAGAAGAACGGCAGCGCCCGCCGGTAGCCGCTCAGTCCGCCGTACCGCAGGATGAGCACCTTGATCAGCCAGCTCACGAACAGCGGCAGCCAGAGCCGCATCAGGCTGAAGCTCGCGCCCACCACGTATCCCGCCGGGTGGAACGGCCACCACAGAAACCGCATCCGCAGCGACGACAGCAGCAGCGTGAACCCGAACCCGAATCCGTACGCCGCCACGCTCCCCGGATCGGTGGGGCGCGGGGACGCCATCCAGCTGTTCAGCCGGTTCCACGGGTCGTTCCCGAACGCCCACCCCGCCGGACCCGTCATGTGCCCGCTCGCCAGCCCCGTCCGGTACAAAACGTGGAGCAGCGCCCAGAACGCGCACACCGTCCCCAGCACGGTCGCCAGCAGCAGTGCCCCCGCGAACCGCCGCATCTCCACCCGCGCGGCCTTCCCCACCCGCAACTGGTCGAAATGGTGCATCATCGGGAACTGCCGGTGCGTGCGGTTGAGGAAGAAGAGCAACGAGAACGCGGAGAGCTCCTGCTTCTGGAACGCGTTGGACCCGAAGGTGCGGATCAGCATGTCGTCCGCCCCGCGCTGGTACAGCTCGATGGAGGGCAGGCCGAGCTCCGCCCGCAGCCGGCTCACGCAGAGCACCAGCCCCCCCAGCAGGAACAGGTAACTCGCCGCGACCCACGGGCGCACCCCCATCCCCACCATGAACGCGAACACCCCCAGACTCCCCAGGATCGCCCCGAGGAACGCCGTCCGGTACGACAGC
>JAHWJO010000181.1 GCA_019348365.1 Armatimonadota bacterium
GCGCGAACGGCATGCTCCTCCGCCGCGTGGACGGCCTCCGCAAGATCCTCGATGGCGTCACCACCCCCGACGAGATCCGGCGCGTCGTCTTCACCGCCGGACACGCGGCTTAGTCGCAGGGGTCAGGGGTCGGGGGTCAGGGATCAGTAAAGGCTTCGGGTGAACGGAGCGAATCCGGTTGCGCCGAAAACCTCACCGATCCCTGACCCCCGACCCCTGATCCCCGCAGTTCAAAGGAGGGCCGTTTGGCCGACCCTAACACTGGCAAATCCCCCGTTGGGGCAGGGCTCCCGGCGACCGCCCCGGCTTCGTCGGTGGGGAGATCCGCGCCGCCCGGCGCATCCTCCCTCGCCACGCCGTCGTCGGGCCTACTGAATCCGTCGGGCGGCGCGACGGGACAGGCGGCGAAACCGAAGCCCCGCCCCCTCTCCGAAATCCACCTCGACGACCTGCTCACGGAGATGGTCCAGAAAGGCGCGTCCGACCTCCACCTCAGCGTCGGAGTGCCGCCGATGTTCCGGATCGACAGCCGCCTCATGCCCAGCAATTACGAACGGCTCACCCCCAACGAGTCCCAGCGGCTGGCCTACGACATCATGACGGACGAGCACACCCAGCGGTTCGAGTCCACCATGGAGCTCGATTTCTCCTACACACTGGGAAAGAAGGGGCGCTTTCGCGTGAACGTCTACCGCGACCGGGGGACGGTCGCCTCGGCGTACCGGTTGATTCCGTCGCGGATTCCCACCATCACGGACCTGGGCCTTCCGCCGGTGCTGGAGGAGCTCAGCCGCCGCCCGCGCGGGCTCATCCTCGTCACCGGCCCGACCGGCTCCGGCAAATCCACCACCCTCGCGGCAATGATCAACCAGATCAACAACGAGCGCAACCTCCACATCATCACGGTCGAGGACCCCATCGAGTACATGCACCAGCACCGCACCTGCGTGGTCAACCAGCGGGAGCTGGGGCAGGACACCAAATCGTTCTCCAACGCCCTGCGCGCATCGCTCCGCGAAGACCCGGACGTGATCCTCGTCGGCGAGATGCGGGACCTGGAGACGATAGAAGCCGCGATCACGGCGGCGGAGACGGGCCACCTCGTCCTCGCCACCCTCCACACGAACAGCGCCGCCCAGACGGTGGACCGCATCGTGGATGTCTTCCCCACCGGCTCGCAGCAGCAGGTCCGTATCCAGCTCTCGAATACGCTGGAAGCCGTCCTCACCCAGCAACTCGTCCCCCGCGCCCGCTCAACCGGGCGAACCTGCGCGATGGAGGTGATGATCGCCACCCCCGCCATCCGCAACCTGATCCGCGAAGGCAAGGCCCACCAGATCACCTCCACAATCACGACGAGCGCAAACGTCGGCATGATTACTATGGACCAAGCCTTGCGTGATTTGTTCCAGGCGGATATGATTAGTTATGAAGATGCGCTGAGCCGCGCCATGAACCCGGACGAGTTGAAAAAACTCATCAGTTCGGGCATGCCCGGCGAAGGCGGCGGCGGCGGGCGAGCGACGGAGGCTCCCTATCCGGCGACCGCAGGCAGGCGGGGTTAGCCGGAATTCGGATTCGGTGGAGGAGAGGACCTTCCTGAACCCAGGATCACCGGTGAAAGCGCCGGTCTCCTGGGTTCTTATGCTGTTCAGGAAGGGCTCTTCCAGGATGAAGAGCGCCCATTCCAGGTTGGGGTCTCCTTCAGTGCCCTGGAATTGAGTTCGAGATGGCCTCACAGCCCCCCAAATCTCCACATCGGATCGGAACAAGCCCTTCGTCGCCCAACGGCTCGAACGGCGGTCAGGGGAACGGCGGCCCGAATCGGCTTCAGTTGGAGAACATGGCGGCTCCCCGCCACAAAAAAAAGAAAAAGACGGTCCCGCTGGCGGACAAAATCTACCGGGGGATGTTCGTCGTCGGGATGATCATCGGCGCGTTCCTCTCCCTCATGCTCCCCTTCAAAGATTATTCATTCACTGTTGCGGATCGCGACCTGACCCTCCCCTTCAACGTGGTCAAGCTCGAGGTGTGGCAGCGCGTGCTGGTCTACTGCGGCATGGTGATCGGCAACGGGTTCCTCTGGTCGAAGTGGGCCATGGGGATCTGCGACAAGCATTTCCCCCACACCCGCTATTTGCGGAAAGCCCCGGAAGAGGATGTGGAACAGGGGATGAAACTCTGGCGGCTGGACGATTGATTCCTGCTTCAGTTCCGATCCGGTTCCGAATCTATCGCGCTCCCTCCCTGAAGGAGCGCGATATTTAATTGGCCCGCCCTGTCGTGACAAGGTCCGGCTCCCCATGGCCTTCAACACACTTCTTCCGCGCGCTGTGGTATAATGTGCGCGTGGATGCAAGGCTTCCCTCCGCTCGCCCTGATGACGGAAGGGGACTTTCCCCATTTTTAGAACGAAGCCGTGATTCGTCGGAAATAACCGTCCGTAAAAGGTTTCAGGGGGGTCGGCAAGGAACACGAAAGGGAAGAACGGAGTCCTAAATACAGGGGCCTCCTCTTTTCTCCCTCGCTTATTCGATCCGATTTCGATCTCCCCGGTTCAATCAGAAGAATTCAGAATAACGGAGCTGTTTCCATGCCTACTTTTGCTTACGTGGCCCGCGACGCCACCGGCGGGACGCGCAAGGCGACCGTGGATGCCGAGAACGAAAGCGCCGTCGCCCGCATCCTCCGCGAGCAGGGACTCGTCGTCTCCAACATCCGCAAGGTCAAGGATTCGAAGGCGGAGGCGAACAAAGACGTCATCGTCACCAAAAAGAAGGCGGGCGGCGGCTTCGGGCGCGTCAAGCTGGCCGATCTCTCCGTCTTCTGCCGCCAGTTCTCCACCATGATCGACGCGGGCGTCGGCCTCGTCCGGTGCCTCTCGGTCCTGGGGGAGCAGACTCCCAACGTCAAGCTCCGGCGGATCATCCTCGACATCCAGCAGGAGGTCGAATCCGGGTCCACGCTCAGCCGCGCCATGGCGAAGCACCCGCGCGTGTTCAACAACCTGTTCATCGGTCTCGTCCGCGCGGGCGAAGTCGGCGGCGTGCTGGAGGAAGCCCTGCAGCGACTGGCGAGCTTCCTCGAAAAGGACCTCGAGCTCCGGCGCAAGGTGAAGGCGGCCATGACCTACCCGACCATCGTTATGGTGGTCGCCATCGCCATCGTCATCGGCCTCGTGACGCTGATCCTCCCCAAGTTCCTCGATCTCTTCCTGGAGCTGGGAATGAAGGCGGAAGAGATGCCGGCGATGACCCGGTTCATGATGAACTTCTCGAACTTCCTCACCGCCGGGTTCCCCATGCGCCAGGTCATCTTCGCCATCGTCTTCTTCGTCCTGCTGACGGCCTGGAAGGCGTTCACCCGCACCAAGCCGGGGAAACGGGTCTACGACACGTTCAAGCTGAAAGCGCCGGTCTTCGGGAAGCTCAATCATAAGATCGCGCTGGCCCGCTTCTCGCGCACGCTCGGCACCCTGATGGTCTCCGGCGTTCCCATCCTCCAGGCCCTCGAAACCGTGGCCGGGACCGTGGACAACGACATTATCGGCGACGCGATCCTCGAAGCCCGCGCCCGCATCCGGGAAGGCGACCGGATCGGCGATCCCTTGCAGAAGTCGAAGATGTTCCCGCCGATGGTCGTGCAGATGGTCTCCATCGGGGAGGAGTCGGGCGCCCTCGACCAGATGCTCGAAAAGATCGCGGAATTCTACGAGGCGGAGGTGGACACCGCGCTCTCCTCGCTGACCTCCGCCATCGAGCCGGTCATGATCGTGTTCCTCGGCTTCTCGGTCGGGTTCATCGTCATCTCGATGTTCCTTCCGCTCGTTTCCATCATCAACAACCTCTCCGGCGAAGGCGGCGATAGCGGAGGCGAAGATTAACATCCCCATGCCCGTCGACTTCGGGGCCGTGATCATGTTCCTCTACGGCCTCGTCGTCGGCAGCTTCCTCAACGTCCTGATCTACCGGATGCCGAAGGAGGAGTCGGTGACGACTCCTCCTTCGCGCTGTCCTTCCTGCGACACCCGCCTCCGCCCCCGCGACCTCATCCCCCTCTTCAGCTTCCTCCTCTCCCGCACCCGCTGCCGCTACTGCGGCGAAAAGGTCTCCTGGCGCTACTTCGGCGTGGAACTCCTGACGGGAGTCCTCTTCGCCGCCACGGTCCTGATCAACGGCTTCACCTGGGATACGATCCTGGAGTGCCTGTTCGTCGCCGTCCTCATCGCCATCTTCTTCATCGACCTCGACCATTTCATCATCCCCGACGAGCTGAACCTCGCGGGGGTCGTCATCGGGGTCGCGCGGGACATGCTCAAGCTCGCCCTCGACCCGTCCTGGGCGCTCGCCCGCATCCCGATCCCGTTCACCGGAGCCGTCGTCCACGCCCCTCGCTCCCTCGTGGGCATCCTCGTCTGCGCGGGGCTCCTCTACCTGATCGCCCTGATCGGCACCTGGATGTTCAAGAAGGATGCAATGGGCATGGGGGACGTGAAGCTCGCGGCGGCGTTCGGCGCGAACCTGACGCTGGCGGGGGTGCTGGTGGCCTTCTTCTTCGCGGTGGGGATCGGCGCGGTGGTGGGCGTGCTGCTCATGGCGACCCGGCTCCGCAGCCGCGAGGACATGCTGCCGTTCGGGCCGTTTTTGGTGACGGGCGCGCTGGTGGCGATGTACTGGGGCCCGCAGATCTTCAACTGGTACGTCAACACGATGCTGCTGCGCGGCTGAGATGACAGGCCCTCTTCGGCTCTTTCCCCCTGCTCCCGTGCACTAAAATACCCATAGGACTTATCTTCAGATGGTAAAACTTTCATCCTGAACTTCTCTTCTGTCCTCCTGAATGATTCCTTCATGTCCTCCTGAGTACACCCGCATGTGTCCTCCTGAGCGGAACGGACTCTCTCCCATGTCATTCTGAGCGAAGCGAAGAATCTACGTGTACGTCTGTGTAGGCCAAGGTCGAAACGCAGATTCTTCGCTTCGCTCAGAATGACATGGGCGGAAGATTTTCATAAGTCCTGCTCCAGAATTTTCAGGCCGGGAGAAGCGGGGTGAATGTGTCGCGTTGAAGTGGGTATATTGCATGAAGGAACCGACAGGGCATTTCGGGTCGTCATAGAAGTGTAATATGGAGAGTTTTGTACCTCCATTGTCCGAACATTACAATGAGTTGACCTTGTTCCGATCTTTTTCGTGTCGTCCCGGCTTCCGGCGGCTCCATTGCCGGGCGGGAGAGAGCTATTCCGGGAATCGCAGGGCGCGCTCCCGTTCAGGAGGAAACCGAATGCATCCCCAACCTGTGATGGCCTCGCGAGGGCCGAACGTTGCGAGAGACCGCCGCGCCGGGTTCAGCCTCATCGAGCTGCTGACCGTCATCGCGATCATCGCCATTCTGGCCGCCGTCCTCTTCCCGGTCGCGACCGCGGTGCGAGTGCGGGCGCAGCAGGCGCAGGTCATCAGCAACATGAAGAACATCCAGACAGCTCTGGGGATCTTCAAGCAGGACGAGCGCGCTTACCCCGCCACGCTGGGGCCGCTCGTCTTTGGGAGAGGGGGGAACACCCAGACGTTAGGCGGCCTCTATCCGGAATGGCTCAAAACGCGGGAGGCGTACCATAGCCCGGCTCTGGACCTGCCCGAAACCGATGTCCTGGTTCAGGTGGCGGATGATGTCGCCGTCAACGCCGGAATTATTGCCCAGAGTATCCCCGCCGGAGCAAAAGATCCCATGCGGGACTCTGGAGCCCAGATGTACGCCTGGAACACGATGGACGGCCATGTGATCAACGGAGAGGGAGAGCCTGGCACCTGGAGATACGTCCCTCACTACTCTCGCTTCCGCACGCTGAACACCCAAGATCCGGACTATAAGCGGCAGCTTGGCTTCCGCAACCCCCCGGAGGACACGGTCGTCACCTGGAACGACACGTTCGTTCAGAAGAACGGTGATGTTCCGGTCAGAGGGGATTATCTCGTGCTCTTCCTGAGCGGGACGGTGAAGAAGTACAGCGTGAAGCAGGTCGCCGATCGGCTCAGTGAATATAACTGGCCTCAGCGGCAAGAAATCTGGCGGCTGAAGCCGTACTAAGCCTTCCGGAGACGCTTCCCATGATCTTTCCCCTGATCCGCACCGAAAACGAAGTCGCCAGAGACCGCCGCGCCGGGTTCACCCTGATCGAGCTGCTGGTGGTCATCGCCATCATCGCGATCCTGGCGGCGGTGATCTTCCCGGCGGCGGCCACCGTCCGGATTCGGGCGCAGCAGGGACAGGTGACCGCCAACCTGAAGTCGATCCAGGCCGCCCTCGCCACCTACAAGCAGGACGAGAACGGCTACCCGCCCACGCTGGGGCCGGTGACGTTCAGGAACGATCCGGCGAACTATGCGGCGCTGTACCCGGAATGGATACGGAGCCGGCAGTCGTACGGCAGCCCGGCCCTCGACCTCCCCGAGACGGACGTTCTGGTTCCCGTCAATGCCGAATCCGCCCGGTCTCGAGGCTTCATCAGCGCGCTGCCTGATAAGAGGGTACAGGTCGCACAAGACCCGGTTCGCAGGAATGACGCTCTGATGAACGCCTGGAACACCATGGACGGCCACGTCTGGACCAACGGTAGCAGCGACCCAAATGACTGGGTGTATATCCCCCACTACTCTCGATTCCGTACGCTGGACCCCAATAACGAACATTATAAGCGTCAACTCTTTTACCGCAATCCGCCGGAGGATACGGTCATCACCTGGAACGATACATTCGTTCAGAAGGACGATGCAGACATTCCTATCAGGGGGGATTATCTCGTTCTCTTCCTGAACGGGACGGTGAGGAAGTACAGCGTAAAGCAGGTTGCTGACCAGCTACGTGAACATGGCTGGCCTCAAAGGCAAGAGATTTGGAGAATAAGGCTGTAACGGACCCTTGTAGCGTTTCATCGGCGTTCGTGTCGCTCCGCCTTCTGCTCCTCATGCATTCATTGTTGCAGTTGTCGTATTCATCTCTGCCGATTTGTGGTAAGACCTGACAATCCGTACCTCCCTCTCCCCGCGTGGGAGGGGGCTGAAAGACGATCCGCGGGAACTTTCCCCAGGGCGGCACGGTCGAATAAACGGACCCTCCTGCGGGGCAACAGCCTATGACTATCCGATCTTCCAACCGATCTCATCCCCGGCTCTCCAGCGAGAGCGGCGCGTCGCTCGTCGAAGTGCTCGTCGTGATGGTGGTCCTGCTCGTCGGGGTCTTCACCATCATCCGCATCTTCCCGACCGGGTTCGACGTGCTGCAGTACACCGGCAACGCGACGGTCGCGCACCGGCTCGCGGAGGCCGAGGTCGAATTCTGGCGCAAGAACGCCGAGAACCTGCCCGAGGCGATTGTCCCGATCCTGCCCGGCCCCCCCGGCTACTCCGTCTTCGACCCGACCGCCCGGCCCGGCGACTTCACCTCCGGCACCGGCGCGTACGGCGACATCAGCCTCCTGCGCGACGACATCCGGAGCAAGCTGGGGAGCCGCGCCACCGAAGCCGAGATCGACCGCTGGGTGGGCCAGAACCGCCAGCGGCGCATCCTGGGTGAGATCACGAAGATCCCCGCCCCCTCCCCCGTCGAAGTATCGGGAGAGCGGTACGCCTCGATCTATACCCTCGCGTACGCCCCCATCGACTGGCCGGAGACGAACCCCCGCGACCAGTTCGCGGCGGACGAGCGCATCCAGATTCGCGGCAACTCCCTCTTCCCGGTGGACGTGACGAACACCCCGGAGAGCGAGCTTCCGCAGACGCTCCAGCGCCTCCGCAGCCGCCAGTACGGCATCAACTATAAAGAGGCGCTCGTCTATTTCCCGCGCTCGTCCCGGCCCCGGTACTTCCTCGCGAGCTACACCTACCGCTCCGGCGAGGGGTTGAAGACGGTTCGCTCCGACCGGCTGGTGGTCCCGCCGACGCAGACGAACCCGCGCGGCTCGCAGCTCCCGGCCTCCGTCGTGCAGCTCGGGGTGAATCAGCCGGGGAGCGGGGTTACGGAACCAGGTAAATTCTTTGGGATCGAGCCGGGGACGGAGGACGTTGCGCCGAAGTTCCGCTACCTCCCGGACAACACCCCGTTCTCCAACGAGGCGACCGACCCGTACGGCGCGTACGAGTACAAGGTGCTCTCCCGGTATCCGCTCGGCGTGCAGTTCACGGCGGCCCTCGCCTTCAACCCGCGCGGCTACGCCCAGCAGGAGCGCGGCATCGGCGGAGTCGCCGTCCCGCTCCGCGCCCGGATCGATTACATCGTGAAGGACTGGCGCGTGCTCCATCAGGACGTGACCGTGCCCGCCGAACAGGCCCCCTACCGCGTCCGACTCGCGCTGCCGTTCTACAAGCAGGCGGGGGAGACCGTCGGGGACGACAGCCTGGAGCCGTGGCCGGGCCTGGGCAACCCCGCACAGAGGCTCTCCATCATCGCGGTGGATACCTCCAACGGCAA
>JAHWJO010000651.1 GCA_019348365.1 Armatimonadota bacterium
GCCTCGTCGGCCGCCCCGCAATCCCCCCCGTCATCCCGCACCCCGCATCCGGCACGCCCCACCCGCCCCCCCGCCACCGGGGGCCGGGCCCCGGGGGCCCGCCCCCCCCCCCCCCCACCCCACGCCCCCCCCCCCCCCCCACCCCCCCCCCCCCCCCCCCCCCCGACCCCTGATCCCTAGAATTGCTCCAGCAGGCGGAGGTCGTTGTCGAGGAACATGCGGATGTCCTCCACGCCCATCCGGTTCATCGCGACGCGGTCCGGACCCATGCCGAAGGCGAAGCCGGTGAACTCCTCGGTGTCGATGCCGGAATCGCGGAGGATGTTGGGGTGGATCATCCCGCACCCAAGCAGCTCCACCCAGCCCTCGTACTTACAGATGCGGCAGCCCTCGCCGCCGCAGAAGATGCAGGAGAGGTCCAGCTCGGCGGACGGCTCGGTGAAAGGGAAGTAGTGGGGGCGGAACCGGGTGCGAACGTCCGCGCCGTAGATCTTCTTCATCAGGCTATCGAGCGTCCCGAACAGGTCGCCCAGGCTCACGTCCCGGTCGATGAGGATGCCGTCCACGTTGTAATAGGTGTGGGCGTGAGTGGGGTCCACCTGCTCGTAGCGGTAGACTCTTCCCGCCGTGGCGAGCTTCATCGGCGGCTGGCGCGTGTCGAAATAGCGCCGCTGGAACGCCGTGCACTGGGTACGGAGCAGCAGGTCGTCGGTGAGGTAAAACGACATCTGCTGGTCGTAAGCGGGGTGGTCGGGCGGGTAATTGAGGCCGGAGAAGTTGTAAAAGACCGTCTCCACGTCAGGGCTGTCCACGAACTCGAAGCCCATCCCGACGAAGATCTCCTGGATTTCGTCCAGCGTACGCGCGAGCGGGTGAACGCCGCCGGGGGGGAGGCGCCGCCCCGGCAGGGTCACGTCCACGCGCTCAGCTTCGAGTTGGGCCTGGAGCGATGCGGCGGAGAGGGCGTCCCGCTTATCGTCGATGAGGGACTGGAGCCGGGCTTTGGCCTCGTTGATCCGCGCCCCTGCCGCCGGGCGCTCCTCCGGCGGCAAAGAACCCAGCCCCCGAAGGAGCTGGGTTACGGAACCCTTCCGGCCCAGATAGGCCGTCTCGACCTCTTCCAACTCCGCCAGCGACCCGGCGCGGGCGATTCGCTCCTGCGCCTCGGACTGGAGAGTGGTCAGCTGATCGTTCATGGGGTGGGTTCGGTTATGCGCCCGCGTTGACGGTCTGCACGAGCTGCTCGAAGCCTGCCGGGTCGTTGATCGCCATGTCGGACAGCACCTTGCGGTCCAGCTCGATGCCGGAGCGGTTCAGGCCCGCGATGAAAACGCTGTAAGTGGTGCCGTGCTGGCGGCAGGCGGCGTTGATCCGGGTGATCCAGAGCTGCCGGAAGTCTCGCTTGCGGACGCGGCGGTCGCGGTAGGCGTACTGCCCGGCGTGCGCGACGGCTTCCTTGGCCTGCTTGAACAGCTTGCTGTGCGCGCCCCGGTACCCCTTGGCGGCTTCCAGCACTTTATTGTGGCGTTTGCGGGTCATCACCCCGCGCTTGACGCGGCTCATTTCGGCACTCCCAGGTTCAGCATTTTACGGACGGGATGAGTCATTCCGTCGCCTTCCATGGTGATTTCCACCGAGAGGCGGCGATAATGGCTGCCCGACTTCTTACGGTTCAGGTGGCTCTTATTCGAGTGACGGTGGACGATTTTCCCCGATCCGGTCACCTTAAAACGCTTGGCGGCGTTCTTTCGGGTTTTTACTTTCGGCATGATACTCTCCGATATCGGCGGTTCAGGCGGTGGGCCTAAGCATCTGAATAAAGGTTAAGACAGCAGGAACAGTTGAGCAGATCCTGTGAGGGTTCCATTGTAAATCCGCAGGTCTTCGCGCGACCTACTGATTATACCGTTGACGCGGCGCTCCTGCAAGAGACAGACGCAACGATAAGGCCGGGAGGCCCCCGCTCACCTCCCGGCCCAACGAACAGTTCCTTCCGCGCGGTACCCCGCTGAGAGGGCCCGGTGGATCGCCATGCCCCTCAGGAGGCGGCGGCTTTCTCCTCTTTCGGCGCTTGATCTTTGGCCCGTTCCTGCGTGGGTCGCGGCGAGAGGATCAGGGTCATCGTCCGCGCTTCGAGGGACGGCGGCTTCTCGACCACAGCGATCTCCTGGGTGTCGATGACCATCCGATCCAGCAGGGCCCGAGCGATTTCCGGATGGTTGATCTCCCGGCTCTTGAAAATGACGGTGGCCTTGACCTTGTCGCCCTCTTTCAGGAACTTGATGGCATCGCGAACGCGCACCTGATAGTCATGCTCGTCGATTCGAGGCCGGAGGCGCACTCCCTTGACCTCGACCGCCTTCGACTTCTTCTGCGCCTCCCGCTCGCGCTTGGCCTGCTCGTACTTGTA
>JAHWJO010000182.1 GCA_019348365.1 Armatimonadota bacterium
AGATGCATGAAGGTTTTCGATGGGAGTCGCTTGCCATCTTCCCTCCTCGATCTTCTATCCTCAAGGGGTTGGGGGTCTCTGCGCCTCCGCGTCTCTGCGGTGAATAGGAACTTTACTCATGGAAACGGTCACTGTCGGGCTGCTTGGCGCGGGCGGGATCATCAAAGGCTGCCACCTGCCGGGGCTCCGGCGCATCCCCGGCGTTCGGCTCCTCGCCGTTGCCGATCCCGCTCCCGGCAAGGCGCAGGAGATCGCCGACTCGGCGGGCATTCCTCACGCCTTCACCGAGCCGGAACGCCTCATGGAGATGGAGGATCTCGATGCGGTGGTGATCGCCACGCCGAACATCGCGCATCCCCCGCTGGTCCATGCCGCCGCCGAGCGCAAGCTCCACGTCCTCAGCGAAAAGCCCCTCGCCCTCGACCCTGGAACGGCGGACCGGATGGTCGTGGCGGCGGAAGCGGCGGGGATCGTCCATATGACGGCCTTCACGTACCGCTTCGTGCCCAGCATGCGGTGGATGGCCCACCGGATCGCGAACGGGGAGATCGGCGCGCCGCACCACTTCCGGTCCCAGCGTTTCCAGGACTACGGGGACAAGCACCGGGGCTGGCGGATGGTGAAGGAGATCTGCGGAAGCGGAGAGCTCGCGGATATGATGTCCCACCGGATCGATTACAGCCATATGCTCATCGGGCCGATGGCCGGGCTCTTCGGGAAGGTGAAGAACCTCCTGCCCGAGCGGCGCGGGGAAGACGGCTCCCCCCTGCCTTCCGATGTGGACGACTGGGCCGCCCTCATCGTGGAGTTCGAGTCGGGCTGCACCGGTGTCTTCGAGTCCTCCAAAGGGGTGGCGGGATACGGCCAGGGCCTCAAGTCGCACGATTTCGTCGAGGTGAACGGCACGGACGGCTCGCTCAAGTATTACCTCCACCAGCCGACGACCCTCTGGTATGCGAAGCCGAACGGCATGTACGAAGCCCAGCCCGTCCCCGAAGAGTTCCTCAAGCTCCCCGGCTCCCCTCGCGACCCCCGCGAGGGCGATCCCGGCCAGACGTTCCGGTGGGACCAGGCGTGGGAATTCATCTCCGCCATCCGGGAGAACCGTCCCGCTTCCCCCAGCCTCGCCGACGGCGCGCGGGTGCAGGCCGTCCTCGACGCCGCCCTCCGCTCCAGCGAAGAAGGACGATGGATCAGTTTCTAGTTTCTCGTTTCCGGTTTCGAGTTTCTGGTTAAATCTTCGGGCCAACGGTATCATGGGGATAAATGTAGAGACCCCAACCAGAAACTGGAAACCGGTAACCAGAAACCATGTTATTGACCGTCACGCCCAACGCCGCCGTCGATAAGACCTTCCAGGTCGAGCGATTCGAGATGAACAAGGTCCACCGGCCCCTCGGGTTTCGCGCCGTGGCGGGAGGGAAGGGGATCAACGTCGCCCGGGTGGCCCACGCCCTCGGGGAACCCGTCATGGCGACCGGCTTCCTCGGCGGGCACACCGGGGAGTTCATCGCCGACAGCCTGAAGGAGATCGGCATTCCGGCCCGGTTCGTCTCCACCCGCGAGGAGTCCCGCACCTGCATCGCGGTCATCGACCTCGAAGTCCATTCGCAGACGGAAGTGAACGAGAACGGCCCGAACGTCACCCCAGAGGAGGTGGCGGCCCTGGTCCAGCGGTTCGAGGAGCTGCTGGAGGAGGGCGTGACTCAGGTGGCGCTCTGCGGCAGCCTCCCACCCCAATGCCCTTCTACGTTTTACGCCGACCTCATCCGGATCGCGCAGGACCGGGGGATATCGTGCGCTCTCGACTCCAGCGGGGAGGCTCTCGCGAACGGGTTTAAAGCGCGGCCCGATCTGCTAAAATGTAATCGGAACGAGTTTCGCGCTATCGTGCCGGATGTGGGGGTGGATCTCCCGGATCTGGTGAGGGCATGCGCCGCGCTGCTCGGCGACGGAACCCGAACGGTTGCGGTCACGCTCGGGGCCGAAGGGGCCGTCGCGGTGGATGCGGAGGGCGCCTGGTTCGCCGCTCCCCCGCCGATCCGGTTCGTGAGCGCGGTGGGCAGTGGGGATGCGTTCCTTGCGGCCTTTCTCCACGCCCGTCGTTCTGGAGAATCCCTGCCTCGATGCCTGGAATGGGGGACGGCGGCGGGCGCGGCCAACGCCGGAGTGGTCGGGGCCGGGTACTGCACCCGCGCCGAAATCGAACGGTTAGCGCCCCGCACCCAAAGTCAACGCATCCAATTGCCGTTGAGCGGGGTCTAAGGAGAAGGGTATGCCCTGGAAGGCCGTCGTTCGTCCGGGGGTTATCTCGTACTCTCTGCCGTCTTTACTTTCGTAGAGCGTTTATAGTGTAATAACTGAAAGGAGATCCGGGGGTTGTCGTTATGAACATGCCCGGAGCGACCGAGTTGATGGCCATCGCGCTGGTCGCCCTGCTGATCTTCGGGCCTCGCAAGCTGCCCGAAATCGGGCGGTCGGTGGGCCAGGCGATGCGCGAATTTCGACGCACCTCTCAGGAGGTGATGGATACGATCCATGGAGCCCTGGAAGCGGAGGAGCCGGAGCCGGTTCATAAAAGTTCCCGCCGACAGTCGACTCCGGTGACGGAGGAGGAAGATTAATATGACGCCAGTATTTCCTGTAGCGATGTTGGGGCCCAGCGAGCTGTGGCCGATAGCGGTGATTGTTCTGGTCCTGTTCGGGGCGCAGCGCCTCCCGGCGATGGCCCGCTCCATGGGCGAGGGCATCAAGGAGTTCAAGAAGGGCATCCGAGAAGCCGATCTCGAGGACGAGCCGAAGCCCGCCGTGGAGAAGCCGGTCGAGTAACGCTTCCCTCCTCCTGTCCGGATCAGGCGACTTTCCGTCCCTCCGCATCTCCAATTGATTTCAATCGGGCTTTCAGAACGAACAGAAAGCCCGATTGGCTTGATAGTCTTTCCGAACGGATTCTTTTCAGTGTTGGATTGAATCTGTCGTATGGTGCATCATCAGAGGACTCCCCTGGGGTCCTCTTTTTTTGCTGCTGCTGGATATGGCAGTGGGCCGGGTGTACCTCATCGCCAGGTTTCCGCCGGTCATGATCCGGCTGATAGCGATAGCTTAAAAATATAGTATCAAATCGGGATTCATTGGGAAGTCCGGTCTCATGTTCAGCGCGCCGGTGAGGCTGCTTTGAGACGACATGGATTGGGAAAAGATCGAAAGGAGAATAAATTTAATGAACGGGAGCCTTTATCTATGACCCTTCCCCTGCAACGCAACCCGGCCATGCGGATCCTCCTCCGGCCGTTTCAGACCTTCTTCCGATTGGAGTCGGCGAGCGGGATCCTTCTCCTCCTGACGGCAATAATTGCCCTGATCTGGGCCAACTCCCCTTTCGCCGCTTCGTATTTCCGCCTCTGGGATACGCTCGTCACCGTCAGCGCGGGCGGCTTCATCATCTCGAAGCCGCTCCTGCTCTGGATCAACGACGGGCTCATGGCGATCTTCTTCTTCGTGGTCGGCCTGGAGATCAAGCGCGAGGTGCTGATCGGGGAGCTCTCCGATCCCAAGAAGGCGGCGCTCTCCGTCGCGGCGGCGGCGGGCGGGATGCTGTTCCCGGCGGGGATCTACGCGCTGATGAACGCCGGTGGCGCCGGCAGCGCGGGATGGGGCATCCCGATGGCGACGGACATCGCCTTCGCGCTCGGGGTGCTGGCTCTCCTCGGGAAGCGGGTGCCGCTGTCGCTCAAGATATTCGTGACCGCCGTCGCCATCGTGGATGACCTCGGGGCGGTGCTGGTCATCGCGATCTTCTACACCACAAAGCTGTCGCTCCCTATCCTCGGGATCGGGGCGGCGTTCCTGGCGGGGCTCGCCCTTCTGAACGTCGCGGGCGTACGCCGGACGTTGCCGTATGCGCTCCTGGGGCTGGGGCTCTGGGTCGCGTTCCTGAAATCGGGCGTACACGCCACCATCGCGGGGGTGCTGCTGGCGATGACGATTCCCGCCAACCGGCGGATCGATGCGCCGGATTTCCTCACGCGCGCGGAGATGCTCCTGTCCGAGTTCGCGGAGGACGTGAAGCCGGGCCGGATGGAGCCGACGAACGATCAGCGCGACGCCTTGCACTCCCTTGAAATGGCCGCCGAGGAGCTGGAAGCGCCGCTCACCCGGCTTGAACACGCGCTGCACCCCTTCGTCGCGTTCTTCATTATGCCGGTCTTCGCCCTGGCGAACGCCGGAGTGGCGCTGGGCGGCGGGACGGAAACCTCGGCGGCGGCGGGTTCCGTCACGCTGGGGGTGATCCTGGGCCTCCTCTTCGGCAAGCAGATCGGCATCCTGGCCTTCGCATGGCTCTCTACGAAGATGGGAATCGCTCTCCTGCCCGGCGGCGTAAGCTGGCGCCAGGTCTGGGGCGTGAGCCTGCTGTGCGGCATCGGCTTCACCATGTCGCTCTTCATCGCCAGCCTGGCCTTCACCGATCCCGCGCTGCTCAACAGCGCCAAAATCGGAATTCTAGCGGGCTCGCTCCTCTCGGGAATCGCCGGGGCCGTGGTGCTCGTCCGGACGAAGCCGGAGACGGAGGATCCATCTGTCACCGGCGCGGGAGAGAGTGGAGAGAACGGTTGAACGGGGAACCTGTTGGGTGAATCGCGTCGCTCGCGCCTCTCAGAAGGGGCTCATGCTTTGTGAGGATAGAGGACGGCGGAGAGGGGCGGGAGGAATCTGACCTCCCGCCCTATTTCATATATGTTCCTTTGAGATCCGCCGGTCTTCGCCTATAATAGGCTCATGTTGCTCACGATCACCACGACTTATCAACCGGCTGACGATTTAGGATACCTGCTTCACAAGAATCCCGACTCGTGCTCGTCGTTCAACCTGTCGTTCGGGCAGGCGCACGTCTTCTACCCCGAAGCTTCGGATGCGCGCTGCACCGCCGCGCTGCTGCTGGACGTGGATCCCGTCGGAATCGTGCGGAATCGCAAGGGGCCGCCGGGCGAAGGCCGGTCGCTCTTTCAGTACGTCAATGACCGCCCTTACGTCGCCTCGTCGTTCATGAGCGTGGCGCTCGCCCAGGTGTTCGGCAGCGCGCTCAAGGGCCGGAGCCGGGAGCGCCCCGAGCTGGCGGAGACTCCGATCCCGCTGCGGGCGAAACTTTCCGCGCTCCCCTGCCGGGGCGGGGAAGCGTTCCTTCGCCGCCTGTTCGAGCCGCTGGGCTACCACGTCACGGCGGCCGGGCACCCCCTGGACGAGACGTTCCCCGATTGGGGCGAGAGCCGCTACTACACGGTGGAGCTGGAGGCCCACACCCGACTCAAGGATCTTCTCACCCACCTCTACGTCCTCATCCCGGTGCTGGATGATGAGAAGCATTACTGGGTGGGAAAAGACGAGATCGAAAAGCTGCTCTCCTTCGGCGGGGAGTGGCTGGCCGTCCACCCCGAACGCGACCGGATCACTCAGCGATACCTCCGCTACCAGCGGCGGCTGACCCGCGAGGCGCTGGACCGGCTCCTGGAGGACGCTCCCGAGCTGGAGCGCGAGGAAGAGGCCCGCGACACGGAAGAGGAGGCGGTGGAGCGGCGCATCAGCCTCAACGAGCAGCGGATGGGCACGGTCATGGCCGCGCTCCGGGGCAGCGGCGCGAAGCGGGTGCTGGACCTGGGCTGCGGCGAGGGCCAGTTGTTGCGGCGGCTGCTGGACGACCGCGCCTTCACCGAGATCGTCGGGATGGACGTGTCGTATCGTGCGCTGGAGCGCGCGAAGGAGAAGCTGAAACTCGACCGCCTGCCCGAAATGCAGCGCGAGCGGATCCGGCTGATGCAGGGATCGCTCATCTACCGGGATGACCGGCTCTCCAGCTTCGACGCGGCGGCGGTGGTGGAAGTCATCGAGCACCTCGACCCGCCCCGGCTCGCGAGCTTCGAGCGGGTGTTGTTCGAGTTCGCCCGGCCCGGCACGATCGTCGTCACCACCCCGAACGTCGAGTACAATGCGAACTTCGAGTCGCTCCCCGCCGGACGGCTCCGCCACCGTGACCACCGCTTCGAGTGGACGCGGGCGGAATTCCGCGCCTGGGCGGACGGGATCGCGGAGCGGTTCGGCTACGGCGTCACCTACCTCCCCGTCGGACCGGAAGACCCGCAGCACGGCTCCCCCACGCAGATGGGAATCTTCTCCCTCTCTCCCGGCTCTGCGGCCTGACCCTGAACACGCTGCCGCCAGCGGCCGTCCGGTCTTTCGCTTTATTTAGCAGAGAAGCTCTTTCTGTCGATAGAGACCTTATGAACGCATCGACCACCGTTACCCAGAAACAGCTTTCCGATTTCCTGCTCCACGTCGCTCCCGTGCGCCCGGTGTTCATCTGGGGGCCGCCCGGTATCGGCAAATCGGCGCTTGTCCAACAGTTCGCCGAGGAAGTCGGTCTGCCATGTGTCTCTCTTCTGGGAAGCCAGCTCGCGCCGGAAGACCTGATCGGGGTGCCGCAGATCATCGAAGGGACGAGCCGCTTCTGCCCGCCGCGCATGATCGCGCGTGCGGAGCCGTACTGTCTCTTCCTGGATGAACTGAACGCCTGCTCCCACGAGGTGCAAAAGGCGTTCTACAGCCTCATCCACGAGCGCCGCATCGGGGAGTACCAGTTGCCCGAAGGCTCCATCGTCATCGGGGCGGGGAACCGGGCGCAGGACAGCGCCATCGTCAAGCCGATGTCCTCCGCCCTGCTCAACCGCATGGTCCACGTCCACCTCCGGGTCTCCCACCGGGAGTGGCTGGAGTGGGCGATTCCCTACGGCATCCATCCCTGGGTGATCGACTACGTCCAGAACCGGCCCGATCACCTCTGGAGTCCTCCTCCCAAGCACGAAGAGCCGTTTTCCACCCCCCGTTCCTGGCACATGCTCAGCGATGCGCTCCTGTTTCACGGGGACGGGATCGCGGAGGAGCGACTGGAAGCGCTCGCCTACGGTTGCCTCAGTCCGGCCCATGCGGGACAGTTCAAAGCGTTCATCAAACAGGTAAAAAGTAAGTACCGGCTCTCTTCCATTATGAAGGGGGAAACGGGATGGCCTCACGCCCCCGAAGACCGCGACGTGCTCTACTTCCTCGCGCAGTCTTTCCGGGCGCAGCTCATCAAAGAACTTCCCGCCGATAAGAACGCGCTTTCTCCCTATCACAAGGAGATGGCCATCCGCGCGAAGGGCCTGATCCGGGAGCTGTCTTACATCAGCCTCGAAATGGCCCAGATGGTCGTGGCGAAAGAGGGGGAGTCGGACGTGTTGCCGGGCTGGCTGCTGGTGGAGATCGTCCGGGATCTGCCCCGGCTGGTGGAGCGGAAAGATGCCGCCTAAAGCTGCGAAGAAAGGGGCGAGGCGGGAGAACCCTGCCGAGGTGAATTTCCACCTGGGGTACCGCGCGCTGTCGTGCCACCCGATGTTCGCCCCGCTCCTGCTTCACGCTCATGTCACCCGATGCGACTCCGGGATCCTCTGCCCGAAAGAGGGGTGGGCCGTTGTGACCCGCCACGGGCGGATCGAGGCTCACCCGAAACGGCTGGGACAGCCGGAGGAGTGGACGTACGTGCTCGCTCACTGCCTTCTCCACCTCGGGTTCGGGCACTTCCAGGAGCGGCGGAAACCCATGGAATGGAACGCGGCCTGCGACTGCTTCGTAGCAAAGTTCCTCGCCGACCTGAAGCTGGGCCGCCCGCCCCAGGAGATGCGGTTCCCGGTGGAGTTCACCGCGCGCTCGGAGGAGCGGCTGTACGAAGAGTTCTGCGAGGGGGGAATCCCGGCGACCCTCCAGGGTTTCGGCACGGCAGGGTCGCACGGGATCGATATGGTCATGGAGTCGAACGTCGGCAATCCCTGGGGCTACAAGACGGACTGGCCGTCCTGTTTCGGCCAGGGGCTGTCGGCGGCGGTGACGAGCGCGGTGCGGGTGGCCGCCGGGGAGGAGCCGTATCTCGGCGCGGACGAGCGGACCTCCACCCCCGCCCGGCGCGCGCGGGACTGGTTCATCAGCAGCTACCCGCTCCTGGGGGCGCTCGCCTCCGCCTTCGACATCGTCGAGGACCCGGTGGTCTGCGCCCGGCTGGACATTTCCGTCGCGGCGGTGGACGAGGTCAGCCGGGAGATCTTCATGAATCCGGCGGCGGGAATGGACGACTACGAGTCGCGGTTCGTCATGGGGCATGAGCTGCTCCACGTTGGCCTTCGACACCTCCCCCGGCAACAGGGCCGTGACCCCTATCTCTGGAACGTCGCCTGCGACTATGTCATGAACGGGTTGCTCGTCGAGATGGTCATCGGAGAGCTGCCGAGCCTGGGGAGTCTCTATGACCCGGACCTGAAGGGGGAGTCCGCCGAATCCGTCTACGACCGGATCTTGACGGACATGCGCCGATACCGGAAGCTGGCGACCCTGCTGGCAGTTCTCGCATCGCGTGGGCATCCAGGAG